>NZ_MJYF01000012.1:0-109688 GCF_001763175.1 Campylobacter sp. BCW_4332
TTGTAGAATATTCTTTAGATTATCAAGATGAAATGCAAATAAACGATATAAAAACGACTTTTTTAGTCAATTTTCTTAATTATTTAGAAAATAATTCAAAAAATGGCAATAAACTATCAAAAAAAACAAAAATAACTTATTTGAGAGTATTAACTAGCTTTTTTTCTTTTATAAGCGATAATAATGATGATTTGTTTGTTTTTTCCTTTGATATGAAGAAAATTAGATTTAGAACAGAAAAATCAGAAGAAAATTAAATTATCTTAATGAAAATGAAATTATAAGGCTAAATAATGTTTTAGAGAAAGAAAAAGCAAAAAAAGAAGTTTACAATAGTTTTAGAAAAAACTTATGCTTTATGGAGGACTTAGAATTTCTGAAGCTTTAAATGTAAAACTTTGTGATTTTGAAGAGGTTGATGATGAAATATTAAAAATATCCATAATAGGCAAGGGCGGTAAAGAACAATTTGCATTTATTAAAAAAGAAGAAGTAGATGATGAGCTTGAATATTTTAAAGAAAATATCCAAGATAGTGATTACATAATGCAAACTAGCACAGGAAAACATTTAAATAGAAGCAATGCTTTTTTGATTGTAAATAATATTTACGCTAAAGCTTTGATCAGCAAAAAAGGACTTCATTTGCTTAGACACACTTTAGCCATGAGATTAACAGCCAAAGGAACAAACCTTGTGGAATTCTAAGACATGCAAAACTAAATACTACTGCTATATATGCCAAAGCAACAAATGATACAATAAAAGCTGCGTTATTGAATAATTAATTTTTCTAAAATTGAGTATTTGCATAGACTTCAAGAAGAAGTCTATGTGTTTAAAATTGTTCTAATAAAAGTTTAGGTTCTCCGCCAAGTATTTTGATGAAATTTGCAATTCTTGATTGTATTATTTCTACGGAATACATACCTCCTAAACCGCCTAAAGCATAAAATAATTCTTCGAAAATGTCTTCTTTGTTAAATTCAAGTTCTTCTATGTCAATAAGAACAGGAGTTCGGCTACATTTTTGTAAATTTTGATATATTTTGACTAAAATCTTGATTTTTTGTAGATTACTTTCAGCCTCTAAATAAGAATTTAAGTGTATTATTAGGGTTTTTATGAGTTTTTCTCTATTTTCTCTATTTTCTCTATTTTCAAGAAATTCACCCCCCTCCGCCCGAGTGAATGCTTCTTTTAAATATTTGTTTTTCATATTATTCCTTTTTATATAAAATCAAGTAAAATAAAATCTTTTAATTTTGGGCATATTTCGCACAAATAATCACTATACCATTGCATCAACTCCCTTCTCTCTTTTAAATTTTGTGCAAAATTATATGAAGCTTTAACCTTATTTTTTTCCGTATGTGCCAAACACATTTCTATAATATTGCTACTAAACTGATGTTTTTGAATATTTTCGTGAGCTAGAGTACTAAACATAGATCTAAAACCATGTGGAATAAAATCTTCATTTGAATATCCCATTCTTCTAAATACCATTCTTACTGTATTATCACTCAAGATCTCATTTAGTCCATCGCCTTTCTTTTTTGTTTAATGGATTTAAATAAAAGATCATGATGACTTATTTGTTTGTATTCTTTTAATAATTGCACTGCAATATCACTTAGATGTATACAATGCGCTTTTTTCATTTTCATTTTTGAAGCAGGTATGTTCCACAAGCCATTTTCTAAATCAATATCTTCCCAAGCAGCATTTCTTATGCTAAAACTTCTTTGCGCAGTAAGAAGCGACAATAAGATTGCCATTTTTGTATTTGTATCACATTGTATATAAATAATATTTTCAATTAATTCTTTAACTTTTGAAGTTTCTGTAATGGTTGCAAAATGCCGTGTTTTTTTATTATAAACCAAATCTTTTCTTTTTATGCCAAGCATAACATTATTTTCAATCATTTCTTTGTTAACTGCATAAGTTAATATAGAATCTAATGTTGTAAATATTTTTTTACCAACTTCAGATTTTTTTTGTAACTTTATTTTTTCAAGTACATTTAAAATGTCGCTTCTTTTAAGATTGCTAATGGGAATATCTCCTATAATGGGATAACAATGATTTTCCATTCGCTTAATAGACTCATTGAGGGTGCGCTTTGTTATGTCATTTCTTTGAAGAAAGTACTGTTCAGCAATTTTTCTAAAACTTATATCGCACTCTTCTTTTTCTCTTATGCTTTCATTAGTTTTTAGTAAAATTTTTATCTCATTTTTTTTATCTCGAGCTTCTTTAATCGATATTTGTGGAAATTGCCCTAAAGTTATTCTTTTTAATTTTCTTGTTTTTGGATCTTTATAGTCAAATACAAAAGATTTTTTGCCACTAGGATAAACTAATACAAATAAATTATCACTATCGTTAACTAAAAATTTTTTATCTTTTGGGCTAATATTTACTATATCTTTCTGTGTAAGCATTGAAAAATAGTCTCCTTATGATATTTTTTCCTAACTTTTTAGGGTAAAAAATAAAAAGTTAGGAGAAAAGTTAGGAAAAAATTTTTAAAATGGATTTTAACGGAAAAAACTTTAATTTAGGCTTTATATAGCTATAAATGCCTATTTTATCGATATTTTATAAGTATGATATTTATAGTAATTTATAGTAGTTTATAGTATCAATGGTGCGGTTAGCGAGATTTGAACTCGCACACGCGGAGCGCACCACCCCCTCAAGATGGCGTGTCTACCAATTCCACCATAACCGCATAGAAAAAAGCCCAAAAAAGGGCTTTAATAAGTTTTATTGTAAAACTATAAAAGGATTTGCATAAAGTGCTATTAGCGCGATAACAAGAGCATAGATAACTTGTGCTTCAATCATCGCTAAAGCGATAAACATGGTTGTCATTAATTTTGGCCCAAGACCAGGGTTTCTAGCTGTTCCTGCAATTGTTGCCGCTGCAGTATTACCCATACCGATAGCACCACCAAGTGCTGCAACACCAAGACCTAAGCCTGCTGCAAGAACTGAAAATGCTTTAATCCATACATTAATAGCTTCTTGCTCTACTGGAGCATTAGTTTCAGCTGTAAAAGCTACTGCTGCACATGCTAATAATAAAAAAAGAACTTTTTTCATTATCTTAACCTTTCTATAAAAAAATTTTTTTCAATTTTTAAATCAGTTCGGCTTGCGTATCCCTACTTAAGACTTAAAAATAAAGCCGAATTATAACCAAAAGTATCTTTATTTTTATTGAAATTTACAAAAATTCACATTTTTGATTTAAATTTGATTGTTTTCAATAAAGCTTAAAAGTTTTTTTGCTTTAATAATATTTTAAAATAATTTTTAAGTTAAGGTTGTAACATTGAGTTCTAAATTTTCAAAAATAGGTTTCATTTTAGCGGTAGCAGGTTCAGCGGTGGGCTTGGGTAATGCTTGGAAATTTCCAACACTAGTAGGTCAAAGTGGTGGATCTGCTTTTATCTTGCTTTATATAATTCTTACTTTAGGTGTAGGTTTTGTGATATTTTTAGCTGAGCTTAGCATAGGAAAAATTAGTGAAAAAGATCCGGTTAATGCCTATGAAAAGTTAGCACCTTCAAATAAAAAAGCTTGGTCTTATGTTGGTTTTACTATGGTGGGGGCGATTTTAATAGTTTCTTTTTATACCTTGGTGATTGGCTGGATAGTTAAATATGTGTTTTTAAGTATCACTGGAAATTTGCCTATGGATCTAGAAGTAAGTAAAGCACAGTTTGGATTTTTTACAAGTGAGGATTTTTTAAGTCAGTTTATTTGTTTTACTTTGGTTTTTTTATGTGTTTTTTATACTGTCTCTAAAGGTGTTAAGAATGGGATTGAAAAGTTAAATGTTTGGATGATGCCTTCATTGTTTATTTTACTTATTTTGATGCTTGTTTATGCTATTAGCAAAGATGGTTTTATAATGGCGGTTAAATTTCTTTTTGTACCTGATTTTTCCAAAATCAACACCTCAAATGTTCTTGAAGCCTTAGGACTTGCTTTTTTTAGTCTTTCTTTGGGCGTTGGAACGATTATTACTTATTCTGCTAGTCTGCCTGATAAAACTAATTTTATTACCAGTACTTTAAATATTATTTTTATCAATCTTTTAGTTGGTTTATTAATGGGTTTGGTTGTTTTTACTTTTATCTTTGAATTTGGTTACAATCCTAATCAGCAAGGACCAGGACTTGTTTTTATTTCCTTGGCTACTTTATTTGAAAAAATTGGGGTGATTGGTTGTATTTTTGGAGCAGCATTTTTTATTTCTTTAATCTTTGCTGGTATTACTTCAGCTGTTTCAATGATAGAGCCTTTTGCTTTTTATCTTATTAATACTTTTGGCATGAGCCGTAAAAAAGCTTTGATTTTAATAGGAATTGTTGTTTATATTTTAGGAATGTTGTGTATTTTATCTTCTTTAAAAAGTACTCAGTTTGGATTTTTTGGAATGAGTTTTTTTGATTTGCTTGATAGTGTTTCAAGCAAGGTTATTATGCCTTTAGGTGGAATTTTGGCAGCTATTTTTGTGGGATTTGTGATGAAAAAAGAAGCTTTAAAAATTTTATTTGAACCTTATATGAGGGGTATATTTTTTGAACTTTGGTATGTGTTTTTGAGATTTATTTCCCCTTTGGCTGTTGTTATAGTTATGATAGCCGCTTTTTTAAAGTGAGTTTGAAAAATAATGAGAACATATTTTTCAAAAATCGGTTTTGTATTGGCTGTTGCTGGTGGAGCCGTTGGTTTAGGTAATGCTTGGAAATTTCCAACCTTAAGTGCAGAAAATGGTGGTTTTGTTTTTGTGCTTTTATATTTGTTTTTTACTTTAACCATAGGATTTAGTATTTTTTTGGCTGAAGTGGCTATGGGACGTTTAAGTAAAAGTGATCTTGCAAATGCTTATTCAAATCTTGCCATAAAATATGGCAATAGATGGCGATATGGAGGCGTTTTTATGTTAGGTGGTATTTTTGTTCTCTCTTTTTATCTAGTTATTATGGGATGGGTTTTAAAATATACTGTAGTTAGTCTTTATTATCTTCCTAAAACCTTAGATGAAGCAGCAAGTAATTTTCAGAATTTAATTACTGCAAATTTGACAAGTTCTGTTTTTTTCTTCATTTTATCTTTTTTTCTTACTTTATTAATAGTATCTAAAGGTTTAATCAAAGGGATTGAAAAATTAAATGTTGTTATAATGCCTAGCTTATTTTTAATGCTTGTTTTTATGTTGTTTTATTGTATGGGATTTAAGCAAGGTTTTGCAAATGCTTTTTCTTATTTATTTTATCCTGATTTTTCACATTTTAAATTTAGCTCTATTGCCGAAGCTTTAGGGCTTGCATTTTTTACCTTATGCTTGGGAATAGGTTGTATAGTTACATATTCATCAGCCTTGGATAAAAAAACAAATTTTATAAAAAGTTCAGTGTATATTGTTTTGATTAACTTATTGATTTCTTTTATCATGGGACTTATTGTTTTTACTTTTATCTTTGAATTTGGAGCCGATCCGCATACTCAAGGAGCAGGAATTGTTTTTGTATCCTTGATGAGTTTGTTTAATCAACTTGGAGCTTTAGGCTATATTTTTGCATTTTGTTTTTTCTTAGCACTTTTTTTTGCTGGTATTACTTCAGCTGTTTCAATGATAGAGCCTTTAACTTTTTATATGATTAATAACTATCAAATTTCTCGTGTTAAAGCTCTATTTTTAATAGGTTTATTTGTTTTTGTTTTTGGAATTTGTTGTATCTTGTCATTAAATTTAAATTTTTTTTCTATGTTTAGTTTTTTTGGTAAAGATTTTTTTACTTTATTGGATAAATTAACTTCAAATTTTTTACTTCCACTTGGTGCTATAGTATGCTCTATATTTGTAGGTTTTTTTATGAATAAAAAACAAATTTATAAAATTTTTTCTAAATTTATAAGTCGAAAAATTTTCTTAATTTGGTTGTTTTTTATTCGTTTTATATCGCCTATAGCAATAATTTTGGTAATGTGTTATCAAATTTTTGTATAATAATGAAAAAATATTTTTTTAAGGAAAAATAATGGCTAAAAAATTCATCGATGTAATGGATACAAGCTTTAGGGATGGTTTTCAGTCTGTTTATGGAGCTAGGGTTTTAATGGATGATTTTTTTCCTGCAGTAGAAGCAGCAAAAGAAGCAGGCATTACACATTTTGAATTTGGCGGTGGTGCTAGATTTCAAAGCTTGTATTTTTATCTTAATGAAGATGCTTTTACCATGATGGATAAATTTAGGGCTATTGTAGGAAAAGATACCAATCTTCAAACTTTAGCAAGAGGGGTCAATACCGTTACTTTAGATACTGGAAGTAGTGAACTTATTGATTTGCATGCAAAACTTTTTGCAAAACACGGTACTACAACGATAAGAAATTTTGATGCCCTTAATGATGTAAATAATTTAAAATTTAGTGGTGAATGTATAGTAAAACATGGGTTAAAGCATGAAATTACTATTACTTTAATGGATTTACCGCCAAATTGTAAAGGTGCCCATGATGTGCCTTTTTATGAAAAAATTTTAAAAGAAATTTTAGCAGCAGAAATTCCTTTTCATAGTATTTGTTTCAAAGATGCAAGTGGGACTTCTAATCCAAATAAAATTTATGAAACCATTAAAATGGCTAGAAAAATTTTACCTCAAGATACACACATTAGACTTCATACGCATGAAACTGCAGGAGTGAGTATAGCCTGCTATCTTGCAGCACTTGAAGCAGGGGTTGATGGTATCGATTTGGCTGCGGCTCCAGTAAGTGGCGGAACCTCTCAGCCTGATATTTTAACCATGATGCATGCTTTAAAAGGCAAAGATTATGATTTAGGCGGACTTGAGGAAGAAAAAATTCTAAAATACGAAGAAGTTTTAAAAGATTGTTTAAAAGAATATTTTTTACCACCTGAAGCTACTATGGTAAATCCACTTATTCCTTTTTCTCCTATGCCAGGAGGAGCTTTAACAGCAAATACACAAATGATGAGAGATAATAATATTTTAGATAAATTTCCACAAGTCATTCATGCTATGAGAGAAGTTGTAGAAAAAGGTGGATTTGGTACTTCGGTTACTCCAGTTTCTCAATTTTATTTTCAACAAGCTTTTAATAATGTGATGTTTGGACCTTGGAAAAAAATAGCAGAAGGTTATGGAAAAATGGTTCTTGGTTATTTTGGAAAAACTCCTGTTACACCCGATGCAAATATTGTTGAACTTGCTTCAAAACAACTTAATTTAGAACCTACTACAGAGCTTGCTATTAATATAGCTGATAAAGATGAGAGTAAAAGTATAGTTTATACCAAAACCTTGCTTGAAAAAGAGAGTATAGAAACGAGTGAAGAAAATATATTTATTGCAGCAGCTTGTAAAGAAAAAGGTATAGCATTTTTAAAAGGAGAGGCAAAGGTAAATGTACGCAAATTAGCTAGTATGCCAAAGCCTATGAGTGTAGATGAAAACAAATTTACCGTAGCTGTAAATGGTAATAAATATCATGTAGAGGTAAGCTATGGTTTTGATAAAGATGTTAATGTTAAAAGTGTAAAAAAAGTAGAAGAAAATAAAAATATTGTTTCTTCAAATTCAACAAGTTCTGTAGATGCTGAAAATGAAGTTTTAGCAGGTATTTCAGGTAATGTCTTTAAAATTTATGTTAACGAAGGTGAAGAAGTAAAATCAGGTCAAGCCATCATGGTTTTAGAAGCAATGAAAATGGAGATTGAGGTTAATGCTCCAAAAGATGGAATTATTTCAGAGCTTTGTATTAAAATAGGCGATACTGTTAACGAAGGCGAAGTATTAGCTATCTATAAGAATTAAAGTGAGGGAAAGATGAAAAAATTTGATAATTTAGGTTTGGATAATATAAAAGAAATTTTTCATAATTTAAGTTATGATGAATTAAATGCTCATGAAAAAGCAAATAATGAAGGTTTAAGTACGGATAATGATACTTTTTGTGTAGATACAGGGATTTTTACAGGTAGAAGTCCTAAAGATAAATATTTTGTAAAACAAGATCCATCTAGTAAGTATATTGCTTGGGGAAAGGTAAATCAGCCCATTACAAAAGAATTATTTGATAAGCTTTTGACCAAAGCAAAACAAGAATTAAGTGGAAAGAAAATTTATGTTCAAGATGCTTTTTGTGGCGCTTCTTTGCAAAGTCGCAAAGCAGTAAGATTTGTTACTGAAATTGCATGGCAAGCGCATTTTGTTAAAAATATGTTTATTCGCCCAAGTCAAGAAGAACTTGAGAATTTTAAAGCAGATTTTATTGTTTATAATGCTTGCAAATGTATCAATGAAGATTACAAACAAGATGGTTTAAATTCAGAGGTTTTTGTAATCTTTAATGTTGAAGAAAATATAGCAGTTATTGGTGGAACTTGGTATGGCGGAGAAATGAAAAAAGGTATTTTTTCTATGATGAATTATTGGTTGCCACTAGAAAATAAACTTTCTATGCATTGTAGTGCAAATGTCGGAGAAAAAGGTGATGTAGCACTTTTCTTTGGACTTAGTGGCACTGGAAAAACTACACTCTCAACCGATCCAAAAAGAAAACTTATAGGTGATGACGAACATGGTTGGGATGATGAAGGTGTATTTAATTTTGAGGGTGGTTGTTACGCAAAAACAATCAATCTCGATCCTGAACATGAGCCTGAAATTTATGGTGCCATTAAAAGAAATGCACTTTTAGAAAATGTAGTTTTAAGAGCCGATAAGAGTGTTGATTATGCTGATGCTTCAAAAACAGAAAATACAAGAGTTTCTTATCCTATAGAGCATATTGAAAATCATGAGCCTAGTCTAAAAGCAGGGCATCCAAAAAATATTATATTTTTAAGTGCAGATGCTTTTGGAATTTTACCTCCAGTAAGTAAACTAAGCAAAGAGCAGGCTATGTATTATTTTTTAAGTGGTTATACAGCAAAAGTAGCTGGAACTGAGCGTGGTATTTTAGAACCTCAAGCAACTTTTTCAGCTTGTTTTGGAGAACCTTTTATGCCTTTGCATCCAACGGTTTATGCGAGATTACTTGGTGAAAAGATTGAAAAGCATGAAGCTAATGTTTATCTTGTTAATACAGGCTGGAGCGGTGGAAGCTACGGTGTGGGTAAAAGAATGAGCATTAAGGCTACTAGGGCTTGCATTAATGCTATTCTAGATGGAAGTATTGCAAAATGCGAATTTGAAAATTTTGAAGTGTTTGATTTAGCTATTCCAAAAGCTTTAGAAGGTGTAGAAAGCACGCTTTTAAATCCTATAAATACTTGGTCAGATAAAAATAATTATATTGCAACAAGAGATAAATTAGCACATATGTTTATACAAAATTTTAAACGTTATGAAGATGTCAAAGAAGGCATTGAATTTAGCAAATTTGGACCAAAAATTTAAGGCATTTAAATGAAAAATGAAATGTGGTCAGGACGCTTTAGTGGTGCAAGTGATGAGCTTTTAAAAGAATTTAATGCAAGTTTAAATGTAGATAAAACTTTGTTCAATGAAGATATACAAGGTTCTATAGCACACGCTACAATGCTTGAAAGTTGTGGTATTTTAAAAAAAGAAGAATTAGATGCTATTATAAAAGGTTTAGAGCAGGTTAGAAGTGAAATAGAGCAAGGCAAATTTATTTTTGATATTAAAGATGAAGATATTCATATGGCTATAGAAAAGCGTTTAAGCGAGCTTATAGGTAGTGAAATTGGTGGAAGACTTCATACTGCAAGAAGTAGAAATGATCAAGTGGCTACTGATTTTAAACTTTTTGTCAAAAAATCTCATATTGAACTTATAAAGCTTTTAAAAGAATTGATTCAAACCATGCTCGAACATGCCAAAGTGCATAAAAAAACTATTATGCCAAGTTTTACACATTTACAACACGCTCAGCCTGTGAGTTTTTCTTTTTATATTTTAGCTTATGCTTTTATGCTAATGCGAGATATTAAGCGTTTGCAAAATAGTCTAGAACTCGCTGATTTTTCGCCACTTGGGTCTTGTGCGTGTGCAGGAACAAGCTATGCCACCAATCGTGAGTTGAACGCTAAAATTTTAGGATTTAAAGATATTATGCCAAATGCTATGGATGGAGTGAGTGATAGAGATTTTGCTCTTGATTTACTTTATGATATAGCAGTTATTTTTACACACACTTCAAGACTTTGCGAGGAAATGATTTTATTTTCAAGTTCGGAATTTTCTTTTATATCCATAAGTGATAGTTTTTCAACAGGAAGTTCTATCATGCCTCAGAAAAAAAATCCCGATGTTTGTGAACTTATACGCGGAAAAACAGGGCGTGTCTATGGAAATCTGATTTCTCTTTTGACTATAATGAAAGCTCTACCTTTAGCTTACAATAAAGATATGCAAGAAGATAAAGAAGGGCTTTTTGATAGTGTAAAAACCGCTAAAGATAGTTTAATCATCTTAAATGCAATGTTAAAAGAAATACGAATTGATAAAGAAAATATGCTTAATGCTTGTAAAAAAGGTCATTTGTTGGCTACCGATTTGGCGGATTATTTGGTGCGTGAAAAAAATATTCCTTTTAGAAAAGCACATTTTATAGTGGGAAATGTTGTTGCACAAGCTGAAGCACAAGGTATTGATATAAGTGAAATTAAAGATCTTTCAAAAATAGATCCTGTATTTGATGAAAAAGCTATGGAACTTTTAAATTTTGAATTTTCTTTAAATTCTAAGCAAAGTGAAGGCTCAAGTTCTATTGCAAGCGTAGAAAAGCAAATTCAAATTTTGGAAGGTTTTATTCAAAATTTATAAATATTGTTTAGGCTATTTTGCCTAAACATTGAATCTAAAATGCATTACATCGCCGTCTAAAACGATATAGTCTTTTCCTTCAAGGCGTAGCTTTCCTGCTTCTTTGGCGCCATTTTCGCCTTTGTATTGGATATAGTCTTCATAGGAAATAACTTCAGCTTTTATAAAGCCTTTTTCAAAGTCATTATGAATCACGCTCGCTGCTTTTGGTGCTTTCCAGCCTTTTTTGATTGTCCAAGAACGCACTTCAACTACACCAGCGGTAAAATAACTGATCAGTCCAAGCTTAGTAAAAGCAGTGCGTATGATTTGATCAAGACCGCTTTCGTTAACTCCTAGAGAACTTAAAAATTCATGGCTTTCTTCATCGCTTAATCCTACTAATTCTTCTTCGATTTTTGCACAAAGCTTGATAACTTCATGATCATTTTTTTTAGCATATTCTTTTAAAGCTTTTACATAATCATTATCTTCACTAATACCATTTTCATCAACATTTGCACCATAAATCACTTCTTTAGCAGAAAGCAGTCTTAATTCTTTGCTTAAGGCTTGATAAATTTCGTTTTCTTTTTCAGGATAAGAACTTGCAGCTAAGCCTTTGTTTAAATGATCAAGTAAAGAATTTGCAAGTTCGAGGCTTTCTTTAGCACCCTTTTGGTTGGCTTTGGTTTCTTTGGTGAGTTTTTCTATTTTTTTACTAAGTTGTTCAATATCTGCTAAAATAAGCTCTGTATTGATAATTTCTACATCACGCAAAGGATTAACTCCACCTTCAACATGGGTGATATTTTCTTCATCAAAACAACGCACTATGTGTAAAATGATCTCAGTTTCGCGTATATTTGAAAGAAATTTATTTCCTAAGCCTTCACCCTTACTTGCACCTTTAACAAGTCCAGCGATATCTACAAATTCTATTAAAGAATGCATAATTCTTTCAGGTTTTACGATTTTAGCAAGTTCATTAAGTCTTAAGTCAGGAACTTCAACCATGGCTTTGTTAGGCTCTATGGTACAAAAAGGATAGTTTGCACTTTGGGCATTTTGTGCTTTAGTTAAAGCATTAAAAGTCGTTGATTTGCCAACATTTGGAAGTCCTACTATACCTACGCTTAAACTCATTTAGCTTTCCTTAAAATTTGAATTAGATAATTAACACACATTCTAACTCCAGCTCCACCTGCACCAAAACTAGAATATCCCCAAGATTTTTCCGTATAAGCAGGTCCTGCTATGTCAAGATGTAACCATTTGTCTTTATATTCTTTACGAATAAATTTATCTAAAAATAACCCCGCGGTAATTGCGCCTCCATAGCGACTAGAGGCAGTGTTGCTAATATCGGCAATATTTGATTTTATAAGTTCTCTTAAGTGGGGGTTAAAGTGTAAGATTGTAGTATATTCTCCACTTTTTTTAGAGCTTAGATAAAAATCATTTTGCAATTCTTCATTGTTTCCCATAATAGCACTTGTAAATTCTCCAAGTCCTACAACACAAGCTCCAGTAAGTGTTGCCATATCGATAAGTAAATCAGGTTTTAAATCTTGTGCAAAAGAAAGACAATCAGCTAAAACCAAGCGTCCTTCTGCATCTGTATTTCTTACTTCTATACTTACGCCTTCGCGACTGATTAACACATCATCAGGCTTATAAGCATTGCCGCCTATCATATTTTCAGTTGCACCTAAAATACAATGCACTTCTAAATCTAAAGCAAGCTCGGCTACGGCTTTTATGATCCCCATTGCTGCTGCTGCACCGCTTTTATCAGCTTTCATTGTAAGCATAAAATCAGCTGGTTTTAAGCTTAATCCACCGCTATCGTAAGTTAAGCCTTTTCCAACAAATACAACACGTTTTTTTGCATTTTTGGCTTTATAGCTTAGATGAATGAGGCGTGGTGGATGTACCGAGGCACGATTGACTGCCAAAAAAGCATTCATTTTTTCTTTGGCCAAAAATTTTTCATCATAAATTTTACAAATAATGTTTTTATTTTCTTTAGCTAAATTTTGCGCATCTTCTGCCATTTTTAAAGGGGTGTAAATTTCAGGAATTTCATTGACTATATTTTTGGTAAAATTTGTAGCATTGGATAAAATTTCTCCACGCTCTAAACCTATCTTAGCTTCATCTTTATTAAATTTCTTACCATTTAATTCTTCACTTGAAATAATAAATCTTTCTAAAGTTCTTGTTTTTTTCTCGCTTTTATATTTGTCAAATTTATAAGCTCCAAAAAGTACGCCTTCAACTAAAGATGTAAAACTTCTAACTACACAATCTCCTATTATGCTAGGAAGTTTTACGCTTTTTATATTAAGCTTTTCAAGAGTTTTATATGCTGTGCAAAGACTTAATCTTATATCCTCATAAGCAAGGCTTTTAAGCTCTAAATAAAGCTTTTTATTGTTTAAGTCTAGTAATACACCTTCGCCTTTGTAATTATTAAGTTTAAAAAAATCTTTTTCTTTGTTAAAATTTTTTAAATTTTTATCCTGTATAAAAATAAGTTCAAAGTCTGCTTTTATAGCATCTAGTTTTTTATCGTTTAATTCAAATTTCATGATTTTTTCCTTTTATCTTTAAGTATAGCTTTTTCCATTTGTTTAAAACCAAATAATAAAAGGGATAAAAAAGCTATAATAATAATGGCTGCATAATACCAATGTTCTTCAGCCCAAGTCACCATCTTCCAAATTTGTTCTCCAAAATACCAAGCTAAAAGTATAGTGATTGATGCCCAAACCCAAGCACTAAAAAGATTGATAATAGCAAATTTTTTTGCACTATAACGCGTGACTCCTATACTCATAGGTATAATGGTTCTAAAGCCATACATATAGCGTTGTATAAAAATAATAGGCCAACCAAAACGTTGTAAAAGTAAGTGTGCTACTGCAAATTTACGCCTTTGGGTTTTTAATTTTTTTTGTATGTAGCGTTTATTATATCTTCCTATATAGAAATAAATTTGATCGCCTACAAAACCACCAAGTCCTGCTATAAATATAACAAAGCCTAAATTTACATGTCCTTGATGGGCAAAAATACCTGCCAAAATTAAAGCCAACTCCCCTTCTAAAATACACCATAAAAAAATAATAATATATGCTAGATCTTTGTATTGGTAAAGTAAATTTTTTAAAAATTCTTCCATTTGCGCCTTTCTATAGTTTTAAATTTCTAAAACACTATAAACTGAAGTAAGTTTTTCAAGTTTATTTGCTCCATTTAAATCTTTAAGATTCATTAAAAAACAAGCTTCAACGCATTTTGCTCCAGCTTTTTGAATGAGTTCATACGAAGCTATAGCTGTTCCGCCAGTTGCTATTAAATCATCTACAAGTAAAACCTTTGCATTTTGAATATTTTTAAATGCATCTTTATGAAGTTCTACTTTATCGCTGCCATATTCAAGATCATATTCGCAGCTAAAGGTTTCAAAAGGGAGTTTTCCAGGTTTTCTAATAGGCACAAAAGGAAGATTAAGTTTTGCACAAATCATAGATGCAAAGATAAATCCTCTGCTTTCTGTTCCTGCTATGAAGTCTAGATTGTAATCTTTGTAGCGTTCTTTTAAATGTTTAAGTAGAAAATTTAAAGCCTCTTTGTTATTTAGTAGAGTGGTAATATCTCTAAAAATAATTCCTTTTTTTGGAAAATCAGCAATAATTCTAATGCTATCAAGCAGGTATTTTTGTTCTTCTTGTGTTAGTTTTATCATAATAATGCCTCGATTTTTGCTTCTAATTCTTTAATTCTTTGTCTTAGTTTGTCATTTTCTAAACGATATTGAGAATTTCTAGTTCTTAAAGATGTAAGGTCTGCTTTGATTTTATTAAGCTCTTCTGTGAGTATATCTATATTTCCAAGACTTCTTTGAAGTTGGATTTGTAGTTTTCTAATAACAATCTCAGTATCATCAAGATTGTTTTTGATAAAATCTTTTGATGTTTTTTCTTTATTAAGTAGAGTTTTATAGTAAAACAACATTACAATCAGATAGATAGTTGCACAAATTAATATAGTTAAAACAAGCCAGTTTGTAAACATTATATTTTTACCTCAATTTTTTGAATTCTTTGCATATGTCTCCCTTCTTCAAAAGGAGTTTGAATGAATTTTTCTATAATATCTGTAGCTAATTCAATCCCGATTAATCTTCCACCTAATGCCAAAACATTGGCATCATTATGTCTTCTTGCAAGTTCCGCACTTAAGCTTTCATGGCATAATGCGCAGCGAATGTTTTTATGACGATTTGCTGCAATAGAAATTCCAATTCCACTTCCACAAATAAGAATGCCAAAGCTTCGTTTGTCTATTTTTTCGGCAAGTAAATGTGCATAATCAGGATAATCACAGCTTGCGCAAGTGTTTGTTCCTAAATCGTTAAAAATTATATTTTTTTCTTTTAAAAATACGCAAATTTTTTCTTTTAATTCAAAACCAGCATGATCGCTAGCAATATAAATTTTTTCCCTAAGCATTGGTTTCCTAATTACTATATAAAATAAGATAAAAATCTAATCTTATCATATTAAATCATAAAAACAGCTTTTCTTTTTTTAAAAATAAGCTTTATTTTTCTTTATATATGTTAGAATTTGCGACAAGAAAAATAAAATTTCAATAAATTAAGGGGAGAAGAAAATGAAGCTCATACTTATAGGATCTTCAACAGGTGGTCCTAATCAGCTTAAATTTCTTTTAAAGGATATTGATATAAAAAATACTTGTGTAGTTATAGCTCAACACATGAGTGTCAGTTTTATTCCATCTTTTGTGGGGCAATTTAATAAGGAGGCTTTTAGTGAAGTGTGCTTATTGAACGATAAAGAGATATTAAGCAATAAAATTTATATTTGCCCTAAAAATACTATTTTATCTGGAAATTTAAATATTGTAGCCTCTTGGCAAGATGTGGTATCAAGTTTTAAGCCAAGTGTAGATTTGCTTTTTCATTCCGCTGTTTCTTTGGCAAAAACAAATAAAATACTTGCTATTATTTTAACGGGTATGGGAGATGATGGCGCAAAAGGTTTATTTGAGCTTTATAAAACAGGGGTTAGATGTTTATGTGAGAATGAGGCAGATAGCGTCGTTTATGGTATGCCAAAAAGAGCAAAAGATATGAATCCACATTTAAAACCTATGAGCTTAAAAGAAATTAAAAAAGAAATTATAAATTTTATTGATCAGGATTAATAAAAGGAAAATTACATGGAAAAAAAAATAACTCCTAGCGAATTAGAACTTAATGAATTTATAAAAATTATCAACGAAATGAGCGGTATTGATTTAACCGATAAAAAAAATATATTAGCTTTAAAGTTGAATAAATTTCTTGAAGGAACTAATACTAAAAATTTTTCCGAATTTTTGGGAAAATTAAAAAGTAATAGACAACTTAAACAAGAAACTTTAGATTTTGTAACCATAGGTGAAACTTATTTTTTAAGAGAATTGGCTCAATTGAAAGAAATAATTTATTATGCCAAAAGCTTAGAAAAGAGAGTAAATATCCTAAGTGCCCCTTGTTCAAGTGGAGAAGAAGTATATTCTTTAGCGTTACTGGCTGCACAGAATTTTATTAAAGATATGTATGTTTTAGGCATTGATATTAATTCAAGCGTGATTGAAAAAGCAAAACTTGGAAAATATCAAGGAAGAACTTTACAGCGATTGAGTGAGAGTGAAAAAAGAAGGTTTTTTTTAGAAAGCGAAGATAAATTTTATACTATTAATAAAAATGAGCTTTGTACCTGTAAATTTGAACTTTGCAATGTTTTTGAAGAAAAATTTTCAAGATTGGGAAAATTTGATATTATAGCTTCTAGAAATATGATTATTTATTTTGATCATGAATCAAAACTAAAACTTATGGAGAGATTTCATAGAATTTTAAATGACAAAGGAAGGCTTTATATTGGCAATGCTGATTTGATTCCAGAGACTATTTATTTTAAAAAGATTTTCTCTCCAAGAGGTGTTTACTATGAAAAAGTATAAATTCTAAAAATTACTAAAAGTTACACTTTGGAAATTTATTGGTAAAAATAAGTTACATTTTGAAGTAGTTTTCTTTATTTAATGATAAAATAATTTTAATTAATTTTATATTTAGTTAGAAATAAAGGAAAAAACTTGATTGAATTAAAAAATGTAAATAAATACTACGGAACTCATCATGTTCTAAAGAATATCAATCTTTCTGTTAAAGAAGGTGAGAAGCTTGTTATTATAGGTCCAAGTGGAAGTGGAAAAAGTACAACTATCCGTTGCATGAATGGGCTTGAAGAAGTTAGTTCAGGCGAGGTAGTAGTTAACAATCTTGTTTTAAATCATAAAAATAAAATTGAAATTTGTCGAAAATATTGTGCAATGGTTTTTCAGCATTTTAATTTATATCCACATATGACGGTTTTGCAAAATTTAACCTTAGCTCCAATGAAACTTCAAAAAAAATCTAAAAAAGAAGCTGAAGAAACAGCTTTTAAGTATTTAAAAGTCGTAGGTTTAGTGGATAAAGCAAATGTTTATCCAGCAACCCTTTCAGGCGGACAACAACAACGCGTTGCTATAGCAAGATCACTTTGTACTAAAAAACCCTATATTTTATTTGATGAACCTACTTCAGCCCTTGATCCAGAAACCATACAAGAGGTTTTAGATGTAATGAAAGAAATTTCACGCCAAAGCAATACTACTATGGTGGTTGTTACACACGAAATGGGTTTTGCAAAAGAAGTAGCAGATAGGATTATTTTTATGGAAGATGGCGCTATTGTGGAAGAAAATATTCCTAGTGAATTTTTCTCAAATCCAAAAACCGAAAGAGCGCGACTCTTTTTAGGGAAAATTCTTAAAAATTAACCAAAATTGAAAGGAGAAAAAATGGTTTTTAGAAAATCTTTATTAAAGTTGGCAGTTTTTGCTCTAGGTGCTTGTGTTGCATTCAGTAATGCTAATGCAGCAGAAGGTAAACTTGAGTCTATTAAATCTAAAGGACAATTAATAGTTGGTGTTAAAAATGATGTTCCACATTATGCTTTACTTGATCAAGCAACAGGTGAAATTAAAGGTTTTGAAGTAGATGTTGCCAAATTGCTAGCTAAAAGTATATTAGGTGATGATAAAAAAATAAAACTAGTCGCAGTTAATGCTAAAACAAGAGGCCCTTTGCTTGATAATGGTAGTGTAGATGCAGTGATAGCAACTTTTACTATTACTCCAGAGAGAAAAAGAATTTATAATTTCTCAGAGCCTTATTATCAAGATGCTATAGGGCTTTTAGTTTTAAAAGAAAAAAAATATAAATCTTTAGCTGATATGAAAGGTGCAAATATTGGAGTAGCTCAAGCTGCAACTACAAAAAAAGCTATAGGTGAAGCTGCTAAAAAAATTGGTGTCGATGTTAAATTTAGTGAATTTCCTGATTATCCAAGTATAAAAGCTGCTTTAGATGCTAAAAGAGTTGATGCGTTTTCTGTAGACAAATCAATATTGTTAGGTTATGTGGATGATAAAAGTGAAATTTTACCAGATAGTTTTGAACCACAAAGTTATGGTATTGTAACCAAAAAAGATGATCCAGCTTTTGCAAAATATGTTGATGATTTTGTAAAAGAACATAAAAGTGAAATTGATGCTTTAGCGAAAAAATGGGGTTTATAATATGAATGAAAGTGTAGGTTTTGTTGAACATTTAAGACAAATTCTTACTTCTTGGGGTTTATATGATGAAAATAGTATAAGCCCTTTTGCGGTATGGAAATTTTTAGATGCTTTGGATAATAAAGATGCTTTTATTAATGGTTTTATTTATACTTTAGAAGTAAGCATTCTTGCTTTGCTTATAGCTACAATTTTTGGAACTATAGGCGGAGTTATGGCTACAAGTAGATTTAAAATTATCAGAGCCTACACTAGAATTTACGTAGAGCTTTTTCAAAATGTTCCTTTGGTAATACAAATTTTCTTTTTGTTTTATGCCTTGCCTGTTTTAGGTATAAGGCTTGATATATTTACTATTGGTGTATTGGGTGTTGGGGCTTATCACGGAGCTTATGTAAGCGAGGTGGTTAGAAGTGGAATTTTGGCTGTACCAAGAGGTCAGTTTGAAGCTTCTGCGTCTCAAGGGTTTACTTATATTCAACAAATGCGTTATATTATAGTACCTCAAACCATTAGAATTATTTTACCACCGATGACCAATCAAATGGTAAATTTAATCAAAAATACCTCTGTATTGCTTATTGTAGGTGGAGCTGAGTTAATGCATTCTGCTGATAGCTATGCAGCTGATTATGGAAATTATGCGCCAGCTTATATATTTGCAGCGGTTTTATATTTTATAATTTGTTATCCTTTGGCTTATTTTGCAAAAGCTTATGAAAATAAATTAAAAAAAGCACATTTAACGAGATAAAGGGTTGTTAATGGAAAATGTTTTTAATGCACAAAATATTGAATTTTTAATGCAAGGTTTATTTCTGACATTAAAAATAGCCTTAGCAACTTGTATTATTTCGATTATTTTTGGAACTTTTTTAGCTATAACTAAAAATTATGGGGATAGATTAAGTAAATTTTTAGCAGCTTGCTATATAGATATTTTTAGAAATACTCCTTTATTATTATGGATGCTTGCAGCTTGTTTTGTTCTACCTGTATTTTTTGGACAATTTCCTCAAGCTTTTTGGGGTACTATAGGATTTTCACTTTATACGAGTTCGGTTATGGCTGAAATTATTAGAGGTGGATTAAATTCTATACCAAAAGGTCAGTTTGAAGCAGCTTATTCTCAAGGTTTTGGTAAATTTTTTACTCTTTTTTATATTATTTTACCACAAACTTTTAGAAAAATAATACCTGCTTTATTATCTCAAATTGTAACCACTGTAAAGGATACAGCTTATTTAGCGGGTTTAGGTATAGCTGAACTTACTTATAATTCAAAAACTATATTGGCAAAACTAAGAAGTTTTGAAGAAATTTTAGCGATGATAGGTGTTGTTGCGGGAATTTATTTTATAATATGTTTTTCACTTTCTATGTTAGTAAGATATTATGCTAAAAAGACAGCTTACATTTCTTAAAAAAGCTTATATTTTTATATAAGCTTTTTAAATTTACAGCAGTTTTTAACATTTTTTTTATTAAAATCTTTTGTATTAATTCATAATTTTATTGATTAAGGTTTTTTATGCGAGGTTATAAAATTTTTTCAGGCTCAGCTAATGTGGAATTTGCAAGACAAGTTTCTAAATATCTTTCCCTGCCTTTAAGTGATGCTGGAGTAAAACGATTTAGTGATGGAGAGATTAGTGTTCAAATTGATGAGAGCGTACGCGGAAAGGATGTTTTTATTATTCAAAGTACTTGCGCTCCTACAAACGATAATTTAATGGAACTTTTAATTCTTACAGATGCTTTGCGTCGCTCAAGTGCAAATTCGATTACGGCTATTATCCCATATTTTGGCTATGCGAGACAAGATAGAAAAGCAAATCCTAGGGTGCCAATTACTGCTAAACTTGTGGCTAATTTGATTCAGGCAGCTGGGATTGATCGCGTAGCTACGATAGATTTGCATGCAGGGCAAATTCAGGGTTTTTTTGATATTCCAGTAGATAATCTTTATGGAAGTATAGTTTTTAATGATTATATTAAAGCCAAACATTTTAAAAATGCTATTATAGGAAGTCCAGATATAGGCGGTGTTGCAAGAGCTAGGAGTGTTGCAAAGCATTTAGGACTTGATATAGTTATAGTTGATAAGCGTCGCGAAAAAGCCAATGAAAGTGAAGTAATGAACATCATTGGAGATGTAAAAGATAAAGAAGTTATCCTAGTAGATGATATTATTGATACTGCTGGCACTATAGTTAAAGCTGCAGAAGCTTTAAAAGAAAAAGGTGCAAAATCTGTTATGGCTTGCTGTACTCATGCAGTTTTAAGTGGAAAAGCCTATGAGAGAATAGCAAGTGGAGCTTTAGATGAGCTTGTAGTAACAGATACCATACCTTTAAAAGAGCAATTACCAAATATTAAAGTATTAAGTGTTACATCTGTTTTTGCTGAAGTAATACGTCGTGTTTATCATAACGAAAGTGTAAATTCTCTCTTTATTTAGATTAAAAAAGCTTAAAGATTGTTTTTAAGCTTTTCATTTTTATGCTACTTAAAGAAACAAAAAACATATATTTTTTAAAAATGTGAAAAAACTAAACATCTTTCTATACAATTTAATCTATAAATCTGTTATTCTTTGAAAATATTTTATTTTCTTAGGAGAAATTATGACTCAGTTAAGTGCTAAAATTTTATGGTTGCTTGTTGCAACTTTAGGCGCTATTTGTTTTGGTTATTTAGCTTTACAAAATGGCGAAAGTGTATCAGCGATTTATTTGGTGGTTGCTGCTATATGTATTTATATGATAGGATATAGATTTTATGGGTATTTTGTAGCTTATAAGGTTTTAGAACTTGATAAAAATCGCGCAACACCAGCACTTGTAGAAAATGATGGGCGTGATTTTGTGCCTACAAATAAGGCTGTATTATTTGGACATCATTTTGCTGCTATTGCAGGAGCAGGTCCATTAGTAGGACCTATCTTGGCTGCTCAAATGGGATATTTACCTTCTATGCTTTGGATTTTAGTAGGAGGAGTTTTAGCGGGTGCTGTGCATGATTTTGTTGTTCTTTTTATATCTACTCGTAGAAAAGGTAGAAGTCTTGGCGAGATGATTAAGGATGAGATGGGTAAATTTACAGGTGGAGTTGCTATGGTGGCGATTTTTGGCATTATGCTTATTATTATTGCCATTTTAGCTATGGTGGTTGTAAAAGCTTTAGCAGAATCTCCATGGGGTTTATTTACTATCGCAATGACTATTCCTATAGCAATATTTATGGGAATTTATATGCGTTTTATCCGTCCAGGTAGAGTAGGGGAGGCTTCTATAATAGGTTTTGTGCTTTTAATTTTGGCTATTCATTATGGTAGCGTTATAGCTGCTGATCCTTATTGGGCTAAAATATTTACTTTAGAAGCTCCAACTTTGGCAATTGTTATGATGGCTTATGGTTTTATTGCTTCTGTTTTACCTGTGTGGTTTTTACTTGCTCCAAGAGATTATCTTTCAACTTTTTTGAAAATCGGTGTTATTGTGGTAATGGCTGTAGCTATTGTTTTGGTTGCTCCTGATTTACAAATGCCAAAAGCAAATACTCAGTATTTTGATGGAACAGGTCCAGTATTTGCAGGTGGAGTGTTTCCATTTTTATTTATTACCATTGCTTGTGGTGCGATCAGTGGTTTTCATGCTTTGATTTCTAGTGGAACTACTCCTAAAATGCTTGAAAACGAAACTCATGCTTTGGCTGTTGGATATGGCTCTATGCTTGCTGAAAGCGCTGTGGCGATTATGGCTTTAATTTGTGCTTGTATTTTACATCCAGGTCTTTATTTTGCTATAAACTCAAGCTCTGCTTTGATAGGAACAGATGTTGTAAATGTAGCACAAACCATTTCAAGTTGGGGATTTAGTATTACTCCTGAAGAAATTACTACTTTAACCGCAAATATAGGAGAGCATACTATACTTTCAAGAACAGGTGGAGCTCCAACTTTTGCTATAGGTGTAGCTTTGATCTTGCATGAACTTTTTGGCGGCGTGGATTTGATGGCTTTTTGGTATCATTTTGCTATATTGTTTGAAGCTTTATTTATTTTAACAGCGGTGGATGCTGGGACAAGGGTTTGTCGTTTTATGGTGCAAGATATATTGGGTAATGTTTATAAACCTTTAGGAGATATTCATAATTATCCAGCTGGACTTTTGGCTACGGCTTTAAGTGTTGCAGGTTGGGGATATTTTCTTTATCAAGGTGCCATTGATCCTAAGGGAGGAATTTATACGCTTTGGCCTCTTTTTGGCGTGAGTAATCAAATGCTTGCGGGTATGGCTTTGCTTCTTGCTACAACTATACTTGTAAAAATGGGCAAGGCAAGATATACTTGGGTTACTTTAGTACCTGCGGTATTTGTCTTAGTGGCAACTCTGTATGGAGGAATTCAAAAAATTATGCCTTATGAAGAAGGCAATAAAGTAGCAAATGCGGTAAGTCATGTAGCCGCCGTTAGCATACAAAGTCAAAAAATTAAAGATTTAGAATTTAAATTAAATAATACTAAAGATGAAAAAGAAATTTCTACAATTAAAAAAGAAATTTCAATAGCCACTCAAAATAAAGTTGGAAATTTACTTAATGCAATTCTTTGTGTGTTCTTTATGATAGCTACTTTGCTTGTTATAATTTCTTGTATAGGAATTTGTTTAGGTAAAATTAAAATTCCTCTTAAAGAAACTAAGTATATTAAGATTGATGAATTTCAAAAAATTTAAGTATTATTATGAAAAAGCCGAAAGGTTTTTTCATCCCTTGGTGGGACTTTCTAGTTATGATAAGTATTTAGAACACATGAAACAAAAACATCCAGGAAAAATTCCAAAAACCAGAGGGGAATTTTTCAAAGAATGTCTAGATAAAAAATATAATAGTGGCGGTTTAAATAAATGCTGATAAGCTTAAAGGATAAAGTTTTATCATACAAAATAAGCTTTAAGCATTTAAAAAGCCATGAATTCTTTTAAGTTCTTCACTAATAGGCTTTTTCTTTCCATCTCTTGTAACACTTACATAAGTTACTAAAGCCGAAGTTACATTAATGCAAGAAGTACAACCTTGAGAATCCACCCTTTGAGCTGTGACTTCTACTTCAACGCTGATTGAAGTGTTGCCCACATTTACAACTTTAGAGTAACAAGAAATTATATCGCCTATAAAAACAGGTTCTTTAAAAACTACTTTATCCATAGAGATGGTTACAACGCGTTCAGGAGAAAGTTCTCTTGCTGCGATAGCTCCTGCTAAATCGATTTGTGAAAGTATCCATCCGCCAAAAATATTTCCTGCTGGATTTGTGTCACTTGGCATAGCTACAATTTTTAATTTTGGTTCTCCCATATCTCTCATTTTTACTCCTTATTTTAAAAAATGAATTATAATTAAAAAAGTTAAAAAGGAGAATAAAAGTATGAATAATTTTAAAGAAATAGCTAAATTGGTTAGAAAATACAAAGAAAGAAATAATGCGTTATATGAGTTTTTAGACAAAGAAGATGTGAGCGAGTATTTTAGATCTTTGATTTCTTTAAGTGAGTTAAAACAAGATAAAACAACTATGCTAGCCATACTTAGGCGTTTGATTGATTTAAAAGAAGAAAATTTAGTTCAAGAGTGGAAAAAAAACAACTTTAAGGAAGATAAGATTATAGAGTTAAAACATAAGTTCTATGAAGAGGTTAGAAAGTTTTATGAAAAAGAACATCAAAATTTAATTAATGAAATAAAAGAGAAAAAACTTTTAAATAATTTTTATCAGTCTTTAATACAAGGAGTGCATAATATAGGTTTAATTATGAATATTTTTGAAATTTCTTGGACTAAAGAAATTATAGAAAAAAATAATAAAATTTTATCTACTCAATTCCCAAATTTAGATGATGCAATGGAATTTTTACGTAAAAATCATTTATATCAAAAAACTCCAGAAGGAGAAATTTGTGAGCGAAGCTATGGTGTTTTAGTTAGAATAGGAAATTTATGGAAATTTGTTCCTTATGCGAGATTTTTCGAGAATGAAATTTTAAAATTAGAATTTGCTTTTGAAAATATGATTGATCAGCTTAAAATATTTGCTAGCAGCGAAGAGGAAAAAGCTTATATAGAATATTTTGAAAAATTAAAATTAGCGTTTTGTGAAAAAGATGAAGATAGGGTTATAAAAGCTTGGCAAGAAGCTGAATTTGCTTGGATGAAAGTAAAATCACCTTTACAAGTGGGACATCCTTTAGAATATTATGAAGATAATTATACTCATGCGGTGGCATTAGAATGGGATATAAGAATAGAAGATGAGAATGATTTTGATGTTTTGAAATTTGGTAGTGAAATTAAGGAAAGTTTTGAACATGTTTATAAAAATATAGGACTTGAAGATTGTGAATTAGAAAAAGAAGTTTTATCTAATATAGAAAAAACTCAACTTTATATTTGCACTCCGATGATATTTTATGGTGCTGAACTTAAAGGTTTATTCTCAGCTCAAGTCGTTCCAAATGATGAGTTTGTAAGTTCTAAGGCGGGCAAAAAAATATTTGCCTTTATAAATTTTGTATATGAAAATGCTAAAACAAAGCCTTTTATGAAAATTTCTAGCGAGATTTTTGATAAAGAATTTTTGGATTTTGGAAGAAATATTTTATTTTATCAGGAAAAAATTTGGAAAAGGGTTTATGAAGTATCAACTATAGGCCATGAATTTGGTCATATATTTTTTATTGCTAATGATACTGAAAAAACAATGAATCAGAGTGGTTTTTTTAAAAATATAGAAGAATATAAAGCTACTACAGGTGGACTTATAAATTTCTTTTATCACGAACAAGATGACTTGATAATGCCTGTTTTTCATGAACTTATAAAAAGGGCTATTGGACTTATTTCTTGGCAAAGGGTTGATGAAGTTAGACCTTATTATACAGAAGGACTTATTCATCTTAGTTTGCTTTTTGAAAGTGAAGTATTGATTTTTGAAAATAATAATTTGAAGATAAATTTTGATTTAGGGCATTATGAAAAATTTAAAGAACTAACTTTAAAAAATTATCATGAATTGGCAAAACACTATGCTTTAAGACTTGATGCAAAAGAGTTTTTAAGTAGATTTTGTGAAATTGAAGATGATATTTTTCTTCCTATTATGCCTAAGTGTAAAGAATTTGTTAAATTTTATTATGATTTATACGAGAAAATTGGTAATGAAATTGATAATAGCGGAGAATTTGAAAGATATAAGAAAAAATAATAAAGTTTTTTGAAAAAAACTTAAAAAAAGCTGTTTTTTACTTGATATTGTTTTTTAAATATGCTAAAATTAGGCGTTTCAATTAAAACAAAGGAGCTTTTATGACTAAAGCAGATTTCATTTCATTAGTTGCTCAAACAGCTGGGCTAACAAAAAAAGACGCTACTACTGCTACTGATGCAGTTATTTCTACTATTACTGATGTTTTAGCTAAAGGTGATAGCATCAGTTTTATTGGTTTTGGTACTTTTTCAACTCAAGAAAGAGCTGCTAGAGAAGCTAGAGTACCAAGCACAGGAAAAACAATTAAAGTTCCTGCTACAAGAGTTGCAAAATTTAAGGTAGGTAAAAACCTTAAAGAAGCTGTTGCAAAAGCAAGCAACAAAAAGAAAAAATAAAACTTCGGCTAGATAAATTCTAGCCTTCTTTCTTGATTGATTCGGATATTTTGCATCTTTTATTTACTTTATTTTTTTAAACTTTTATAAAACTATCATTATTAAATAAAAAAGGATATTAAAATTATGAAAGTACATGAAAAAGTAAGTGAGCTTATAGGAAATACTCCCATTATACATTTGAAAAAATTTGGTATCAATGTTTTTGCTAAATGCGAATTTTTAAATCCTAGTCATTCTATAAAAGATAGAGCAGCTTTTGAAATGATTAAAGATGCTTTAGATAGTAAAAAAATTAATCAAGATACTACAATAGTTGAAGCAACTAGTGGGAATACTGGAATTTCTTTGGCTATGATTTGTGCAGATTTGGGACTTAAATTTATTGCTGTAATGCCTGAATCTATGAGTTTAGAAAGAAGAAAAATGATAACACTCTTTGGCGCTAGGTTAGAATTAACTCCTGCAAATTTAGGAATGAAAGGAGCGGTTGATAAAGCAAATGAAATATTGTTAAATACTCCAAATTCTTTTATGATTTCTCAATTTGAAAATATTTCAAATAAAAATGCGCATCGTAAGAATACGGCTTTAGAAATTTTAAGAGATTTGGATAATAAACTTGATATTTTTGTAGCTGGTTTTGGAACTGGCGGTACTATTAGTGGAGTTGGGGAAATACTAAAAGAAAAATTAGAAAAAGTGCATATTGTTGGAGTCGAGCCTCTAAATTCTCCATTGCTTAGCAAAGGTGAAGCGGGAAGCCATAAAATACAAGGAATAGGGGCGAATTTTATACCTGCTATTTTAAATAAAGAAGTTATAGATGAAGTGATCACGGTAAGTAATGAAGATGCTATAAATACAGCCAAAGAACTTGCCAAAAGTGGTTTAATGGTAGGTATATCAAGTGGAGCAAATGTATTTGCCGCAAGTATGCTAGCAAAGAAATTTCCAGATAAAAGAATTTTAACTATGCTAAACGATACGGCTGAAAGATACCTCTCAACTGATCTTTTTGCTTAAGTATGATTATTGAGAATTTAGAAAAATTCTAAGTTCTCTTAAAATTTCTTGTGGATTTAAATCGCTAATTTCTTTATAAAAATGACCTTTTTCATCAATAAGATAAAGCATATTGCTATGTGCTATAGAATAACCCATAAAAGAATCATTTAGATCTATTTTTTGATATTGAACATTATATTGTTTTGTTATTTTTTGAAGAGTTTTTTCATCTTTTACAATTAAAGCATCTGCTTTTGGGTAAAAGTATCGTAACCATTCGTTTGTATTACTTAAGTTATTATCTCTATTTAGATCTAAAGAAATAAAAAGAAGGTGAGCCTTAGGATTATTGATTTGCTTTAAGGCTTTGCCTACTAAACTAAGAGTTGCCGGACAAACATCAGGGCAATAAGTGTATCCAAAATAGATAATAAGCTTATCTCCTTTAAAATCTTTTAGGGTGGCTTCCTCTTTTAAATCTGATTTCAAGATAAAATCATAAGAATTTTGATGATTTTTAATAAAAAATATTACACCTAAAATAATGGCAACTATAACTATAAATAAAATAATATTTTTTTTCATTTTTTTAGCTCAAAATCAAAATAAAACCCTATGGGTTTATTATTATCCATAAATTCTACCCTAAAACGCATAGTATCTAAAACACAAGTAGCAAGAACTATTTTGCTTTCATAGTCTGTTGAATTTAATCGATGTATTTTAGGCTTAATTTCACCCATATACATATTTAATCCATAAATTTTAATTCCTAAGTTGTTATAATTTCCTAGATTTACAATCTTTAGATTTGTAACATCTAAAGATTGTAAGGGTTTAGGATTTAGGGAAATTAAGACTTCTTTATTATTAAAACTATATGTGCAGTCTTTAACATTAAGATCGCAAGTCAATGGGGTGGAAAAATCAGCTTTTGTTATTTTTTGAGAATCTTTTATTATATAAAAATCAAAAATAATATATAAAGTAGCAATAACAAAAGCAAAAGCTAGGATAAAAATAATTTTTCTCATTAATTAGAATTCTTTAGAATCAATATTTTTTAACTCTATGGTTTTGTGATTATTAAATTTTAAATCTAAATTTACCTTCATATCTTTAATAATAGGTTTTTTTAGTTTTAAAAGCATTATATGGTAACCTCCTGATTTAAGCTCTGTGCTTGAATGAGCTTTTATAATAATTTCAGGAATTTTTTGCATCATCATTTTTCCATCTTTGTGTATATGTGTATGCAGTTCACTTGCTTCACTGATATCGCTTTTGACGCCTATTAAAGCAATATCTTTATCAGTATTATTAAAAATGGTAAGAAAAATAGCACTATTTTTCGCATGAGGTGGAGTTTGTTTTACAAAAGCATTTTTTACCTCTATATCATTAACAGCCCAAAGATTTACAGCAAAAAGAGCGCCTAAGAGAAGAATTTTTTTCATATTTGCATCCTTATTTTTATAATATTAAATATTTGTTCATTATATCAAAAAATATTTTTATTTGAATATAAATTTTTTAAAATCTTTCAATGTGTATTACCTGTTTGAAAATTTTTTGCATAGTAACATCACAATCAAAGAAAAAACCAGCTGGATAAAAATTCAACCCTAAATCTAGAATCATTGGTAATACTTCTATCTATAAAATTTATAAGAATATCACCATTAACTATATAAATTTTTTAGGAATGATATCGCCTATATTAGGAATTTAAACTATAAATTTTAATCTTTAAATTAGAATAATGAGGAGAATTTTTAATTTTTATAGTAGTTTTATTGAAAATTTTTATAGGTTTTGGGTAGGCTGAAACTTCAATATTTTTTTATTAAAAGAAAAAACACAATCTTGTAAATTTAAGTCACAAGCTAGATCTTGGCATAAATATACTTTCTTTTTATCATATAATGCATAAAAAGCTAAAAACAAAATGCCTAAAAAGATATTTCTATAAAAATTTCTTACCACTATAGACAACCTTTTAAAACAAGCCTTTATGATTTATAAAAATTATATCATAAATAAGGTCGCATTATTAATATAATTAATATTTTTTAAGAAAAAAAATATTATAATCACAAACATTTTTGACTTAAAAAATTTTGAAATACCTAAGGAAAAACATTGTTAAAACGACTTACTTTATTAATTACACTTTCTTCATTGATGTTGCATGCCTCAGATCTTGTTAAAATTTATCTTAATCAAGGGTTAGATGCTGTTGGCGTAGCGATTGAAAAAGAATTAACTCAAAAGGATTTTTGGTTAAGTGAAATAGGAGATAAAAATATTTCACTCGGATATTATGATGATAATGTTGCTATCGTGCTTGCAAATAAAACAGATAAAATTCTCCGTGTTTATTCTTACGAGGATGGAAAAATAAGAAAAGATTTTGAACAAAAAGAAATAATAACTGGATTAATGGGCGATAAAAAAATAGAAGGAGATTTGAAAACGCCAGTAGGTTTTTATGAGCTAGGTCGTAAGTTTAATCCAGGTGATCCTTATTATGGTCCCTTTGCTTTTGCTACAACTTATCCAAATTTACTTGATAAAGTACAAGGAAAAACAGGTGGTGGTATTTGGATCCATGGCTATCCTTTAGATGGTTCTAGACTTGATGAATTTAAAACAAGAGGGTGTATTGCTTTATTTAATAACAATTTGGAGAAATTTGCACAAGTTGTGCAAGACAAAAAAGTTTTTGTTATGACAGAAGAAAAAGAAAAAATTAGAGCTAAAAAGGATCAAATAGCTAGTTTATTGGCTGATCTTTTTACATGGAAACTAGCTTGGACAAATAGTGATACTAATACCTATTTAAGTTTTTATGATGAGCAAGAATTTAAACGTTTTGATAAAATGAAATTTGAACAGTTTGCTTCCATGAAAAAATCTATTTTTTCTCGTAAAGAAGATAAAAAGATTAAATTTTCAGATATTAATATCAGCCCTTATCCGAATTTAGAAAATGAAACTATGTATAGAATTTCATTTTATGAGGATTATTACACTAAAAACTATCAGTTTAGAGGCGATAAAATTTTATACGTTAAGATAGATAGTAAAGGTAAAATGAAAATTTTAGCAGAGCAATAAATGTCTTTAATAAAAATTGATCAAAAAGCTTATGAATATAATTTAAGACATATTGCTAAAAAAATAGGGAGTTTTCAAAGATTAATTTGCGTTTTTAAAGATAATGCATATGGACATGGAGCTAAGCTTTTAGCTCCATTAGCCAAAAATTTAGGAGTTTCTTTTGTTGCTGTTAAGAGTGAAGAAGAAGCTCAAGAAATCGAAGAATTTTTTGAGAATATATTAATACTATCACATCGTCCTCATGGTAATGAAAATTCTCGATTTATTTATGCTTTAAATGATATTTCCCAAGTAAAAAAATACAAGCAAGATATAAAAATACATCTAAAAATAGATACAGGCATGCATCGCAACGGAATTTGTGTAGAAAATTTAGAGCATGCTATAAATCTTATTCGAAGTAGTGATTTAAAACTTACTGGAATGTTTACACATTTTGCTAGTGCAGATGAAATGGATGGAAGTTTTTTTGTTCAAAAAGAAAATTTTCAAAAAGCTAAAAAGATAGTAAAAAAATATTTTTCAAATTTATTATTTCATTCGCATAATTCTGCAGCATTATTTAGAGGGAAAATTCCTGAAGATGAATATTGTAGAGTTGGGCTTGTTCAATTTGGTTACGGGGAATCAAATTTAAAAAGAGTTTTAAGTTTGTATGCTCATAGATTAAGTCAAAGGATTTTACAAAAAGGACAGAGTATAGGATATGGAGGCATTTTTACTGCTGCAAAGGATATGGAAGTAGCAACTTATGATTTGGGTTATGCTGATGGTCTTTTCCGTTACAATGGAAAAGGGGAGTTAGTGCTTGGAAATGGAAAAGTAATACTTGGAAAGATGTCAATGGATAGTTTTTCTTGTGAAAATTCTGGCGAGGAAATTTGCGTGTTTAAAGATGCTGATATTTGGGCTGATTTTTTTCATACTATTAACTATGAAATTTTAGTAAAATTAAACCCTAACATTCAAAGAGTTTTAGTATAAATATGTTTAATATAGTTTTAGTTCACCCTAGAATACCGCAAAATACAGGTAGTATAGGTAGAATGTGCTTTAATGCTGGTTTTAAACTTCATATTGTTAAACCAACTGTTTTTGATGTTTCTCAAAAAGCTGTTAGAAGAGCAGGGCTTGATTACTGGGATAAATTAGAGCCTATTATTTGGGAGAATCTTGAAGAATTTTTAAATGAAAATATTATTTATAAAAATCGCTTTTTTTTCGCAACAACTAAGAGTCAAAAAGCTTATTTTGATGCAGAATTTCAAAAAAATGATTTCTTATTCTTTGGAAGTGAGAGTTATGGCTTACCTATGGAATTAATGCAAATAAATTGGGAAAATGCTATAACTATACCTATGAAATCTTATGGAAGAAGTTTAAATTTAGCTACAAGCGTTGGTATAATTTCTTATGAAGCTTTAAGACAAAATTTTAGCAATTTTGTTTCTTAAAAGTTTCAAATTTACACAATAACTTAAAACAAATAAAATCATAAAGTCCTTTTTATAAAAATTATGTTAAAGTAAAATTTAGATTATTTTTTGAGGAGTTTGGATGAATTTAGATATTATGCTAGATTTTGCCAATAAAGCGTCTGATATTATAGCTAATAAGATTGTCCCAAATACAGACATTATTATGGTAGTTTTACTTATTGTTTGTGGGCTTTATTATAGTTTTTTAACTCGCTTTGTTCAGTTTCGTATGTTGAGTTCTGTATTTAAAATTCTTACAGAAAAAAACGAAGGACACACTAAAGAACATATTTCACCTTTTCAGGCATTGATGATCTCAACTGCTTCTAGAGTTGGTATAGGAAATATCGCTGGAATTTCTTTGGCATTGGCTACAGGTGGCGCTGGTGCTTTATTTTGGATGTGGGTTATGGCATTTTTTGGTGGTGCCTCAGCATTTGCTGAAAGTACCTTAGCTCAAGTTTACAAATCAAAAGATGATACAGGTGGTTTTAAAGGTGGTCCAGCTTATTATATAAAAAAAGCCTTAGGCTCACATTTTTTTGGAGCTTTTTTTGCTTTTATTCTTATTATTACTTATGCTTATGGATTTAACGGACTTCAAAGTCAAACAATGACTTCGTCTTTTAAAGTTTATTATGATATGTTTAATCCAAATGCTGCTGTAGATTTTGCATCAAGTTCTTGGCCAATGATTATTGGTATTGTTTTAACTATTTTTGGTGCATGGATGTTTTTTTCTCACCATACTAAAATAGGTAAAATTAGTTCTTTAATTGTTCCTTTTATGGCTTTAGCTTATGTTTTACTTGCCGTGATTGCTGTTTTAATGAATTTTGATAAAATTCCTTCTGTGGTTCATATGATTTTACAAAGTGCTTTTGATTTTAAAGCGATTTTTGGTGGTTTTGCTGGTTCTGCTTTAGTTATAGGGATTAAAAGAGGACTTTTTTCAAATGAAGCAGGTATGGGCTCGGCACCTAATGCAGCTGCAGCAGCTTTGACAAGTCATCCAGCTAAACAAGGTGTTATACAAGCCTTTTCAGTTTTAATTGATGTTGTTGTTTGTACAAGTTCTGGATTTTTAGTTCTTTTTTCTATGGCATATTTAGGACTTGGAGAAAGTAAAATCGATGGTGGAATGCCTTTAGTTCAAGAAGCTATGCGTGAGTATTATGGTAGCTTTGGAATCCATTTTATTACTATAGCTATTGTTCTTTTTGCAATAACTTCTTTAATAGGAAATTATTATTATGCTCAAGCTAATGTTAAATATTTAACAAATTCCAAATTTGTAATGAATTTGTTTAGAATTACAGCTGTAGCTATGATTTTTATAGGCTCGCAAATGAATTTAAAACTTGCTTGGAATTTGGCTGATTTGACTATGGCTTTCATGGCAACGACAAATATTATATCTTTATTGCTTTTAGGTGGTATAGTAAATAAAGTTTTAAAAGATTTTAATACGCAACAAAAATCTGGTATAGATCCTAAATTTAACGCTAGTAAACTTGGAATTAAAAACGCTGAATGTTGGGATTAAAATTCATAAGCCTTAATGGCTTATGAATGATTTAAAACCTTGTTTAAAAATTCTCTCAATCTTTCATTACTAGGATTTTCAAATACTTCTTTAGGGCTTGCATCAACAGCAATTTTTCCTTTATCCATAAAAAATATACGATTGGCAACATTTCTAGCAAAACCCATTTCATGGGTTACCACAAGCATAGTTAAACCTTCTTTTGCAACATCTTTCATAATGCTTAGAACCTCGCCTATCATTTCAGGATCTAGAGCTGAAGTAGGCTCATCAAATAAAATAACATCAGGATTCATCATCAAGCTTCTAGCAATAGCTATGCGTTGTTTTTGTCCACCAGAGAGCTTATGGGGCATTATATTTTCTTTGTCTGCTAAACCCACCTTAGCAAGAAGTATTTTTGCTTTTTTTATGGCTTCTTCTTGACTTAAAATTCCTGTTTTAATGGGCGTTAAACATAAATTTTCCATAACATTTTTATTAGCAAAAAGATTAAAATGCTGAAATACCATGCTAACTTTTTGCCTGATCTTATTAATATCAATTTCTTTATCAAGTATGTTTTGCTTATTGATTAAAATTTCCCCACTATCAGCTACTTCTAAGCGATTGATGCAGCGTAAAAATGTACTTTTTCCGCCTCCACTTGGACCTATGATAGCTATTACATCGCCTTTTGAGATTGTAGTGTTAATATTTTTTAAAACTTCTAATTCTCCATATTTTTTTTGTAAATTTTTAACTTCAATCATTTTTATTCATCCTAAGTTCAAGTTTTTTTGCAAAATAACTAAAAATTTTTACACTTACGTAATAAACAAGTCCAGTGAAAATAATAGGTTTTGGATTGTAAAGTACGGCTTGCAAGCTTTGACTTTGCATGGTAATATCAACAACACTAATAAATCCTACAACAGAAGTTTCCTTAAATAAAGAAATAAATTCATTAGCTAATGCAGGTAGAATGTTTTTAGTAGCCTGAGGAAGAATAATTTCTTTCATTGAAGTTTTGTAATCAAGTCCCATTGCTCTTGCAGCTTCCATTTGTCCTTTATCCACACTATTAATGCCACTTCTTACAATTTCTGCTATATAAGCCGAGCTATTAAGTCCTAGTGCAAGAATGGCTGCATAAAGGTTATCTATAAAAGTAAAAATTACAAAAGCAAAAATCATCAATTGTAAAATTACTGGTGTTCCTCGTATAATGTCTATATATTCATCTATAATAAAATTAAGTGTTTTAAATTTAGAGAAGCGTAAAATAGCTAAGCTAAAACCAATAATCACTCCGATAATAACAGCACAAGCAGTTAATAAAAGCGTAATAAGATAACTTTTTAAATAAGCTTTTGCGTTTTCTGTATAGCCATAGCTTACAACTCCACTAGGATCTTGAATTTTTAATATTTCTATCGGGAAAGAAAAATAGCCCCATAAAATAATAATAACAAAAAAAACAAAAATTCTTATATTTTTCTGATTCAATTTGTAAACCTTTTCAGAGAAATTATTTAAAAAAAGATTTTATAGAAATATCTTTGAATTTTCTCTAAAGATTTAAAAAAATATGTTAGAATTTCCTAAAAATAAGGTTGTATTTATGGAAATTTTAAATTTCATTCTAATAGTTATTTTTGTGTTTTTAATGATTGTTTTGGTCATAGGATTCAATCATCAAATGATGCAAAAAAACAAAGAAAGAGAAGAAAGATTTAAAAAATATAAAAAAGGAGAACAAAATGAGTAAAAAAGTATTAATTCCATTGGCTCAAGGTTTTGAAGAAGCTGAATTTATAGGAATTGCAGATGTTTTAAAACGAGCAAGAGAATTAAATCCGGATTTGGAAGTTGTTATAGCTTCGTTAAATAGTGAGTTATTAGTAAAGGGTGCTAATGGCATTAGTATAAAAGCAGATTGTTCTATAGAGGATGTTGATATAGAAAATTTAGATGCCATTGCTTTGGCGGGTGGCTTTGAAGGTATGATGAATCTTAAGAATTCAAATATTATTTTAAATATCATTAAACAACTTCATAGCAACAATAAAATTGTTGCCGCAATCTGTGCTTCTCCTATAGTCTTAAATGAAGCAGGTGTTTTAGAGGGCGAGTTTGCTTGCTATCCTAGTTGTGAAGTTGGACTTAATGGAAATCGTGTTAACAAGGCTGTAGTTGTAAATAAAAATGTTATAACTTCAGCAGGTCCAGCTACGGCAATTCTTTTTGGTTTAGAACTAGCTAAAAAGTTATGCGGTGATGAAATTTATCAAAAATTATACGAGGGAATGTTGCTACCTCTGACAAAATAATTTAAATGGTAGTTTTTCTACCATTTAAATTAAAATAAAGCTTGAGGATTTTCTTTTTTTGTTTTTTCCTTAGGCAGTTCAAAACCTCCAAGCATATGAAAATGCAAATGAAAAACTTCTTGTCCGCTATTTTTTCCACAGTTTGTTACCAAGCGATATCCACTTTTATCTACGCCTAAAAGAACAGCTAATTCTTGTATAAAACTTGTCATTTTGGCCATAAGTTCAGGATCAAATTCTTGAAAGTCTTTAAAATGTTTTTTAGGGATTATAAGTATATGTATGGGTGCTTTGGGTGCAATATCATGAAATGCTAGAAAATCGTCACTTTCAAGCACTTTATTGCATGGAAGTTTACCTTCAACTATGAGTTCAAAAATTGTTTTTTCTTGCATTATTTATCCTTTTTTATTGTTGGTTTGATACAATTATATCTTTAAAGTTTGGTTTTTATGCTGAATTTAAAATAGTTTTTAATAGAATTAGAACTTGAAATATTTTATTTTAAGGTAAGAAAATTGCAAAATTTTATAGAACAGATTCAAAAATGTGAGAATTTAAATGATTTGGAAGCTATTAGGATTTCCGTTCTTGGAAAAAAAGGTATTTTAACAGAAGGCTTTACAAAGCTTAAAGAGTTAGAAGATGAGGCGAAAAAAGAATTTGCTGCTAAACTAAATGCACAAAAAGAAATATTTAATGAGGCTTATTTAGCTAAATTTAAAGATTTGGAAAATCTTGCTTTAGAAGAAAGAATGAAACAAGATGCTTTAAATTTTAACTATTTTGATGAAAGTATTACAACAGGTGCCTTGCATCCTGTTATGAGTACCATGGATAAAATCATAGAGTATTTTATAGCTTTGAATTTTAGCATAGAAAAAGGGCCTTTAATAGAAGATGACTTTCATAATTTTGAAGCGTTGAATTTACCTAAATCTCACCCTGCAAGAGATATGCAAGATACCTTTTATTTTGATGATAAAAGGCTTTTAAGAACACAAACTTCGCCAGTGCAAATACGGACAATGCTTGCACAAAAACCTCCTATTAGGATGATAGCCCCTGGTGCTGTATTTAGAAGAGATTTTGATATTACGCATACTCCTATGTTTCATCAAGTTGAAGTCCTTGTAGTGGAAGAAGGGCAAAAGGTTAGCTTTGCAAATTTAAAAAGTGTATTGGAAGATTTTTTGCGTTATATGTTTGGAGATGTGAAAGTTCGTTTTCGTCCAAGTTTTTTTCCATTTACAGAACCTTCTGCTGAAGTTGATATTTCTTGTGTATTTTGCAAAGGAAAGGGTTGTAGAGTTTGCAAACATACAGGTTGGCTCGAAGTTTTAGGATGTGGAATAGTTGATCCTAATGTTTATAATTTTGTTGGTTATGAAAATGTAAGTGGCTATGCTTTTGGATTAGGAGTAGAACGTTTTGCAATGCTTTTGCATCAAATTCCAGATTTAAGATCTTTATTTGAAGGTGATTTAAGATTATTGGAGCAGTTTAGATGATAATTACTAAAAGTTGGTTGAATGATTGGTTAGAACTTGAAGAAATAAGTTCAGATAAAATAGCTAAAACTTTAAACTCTATAGGTATAGAAGTTGATAGAGTTGGCGCTTTAAAGGCTCCAGATAAAGTTGTTGTAGGCTATGTTAAGGAAAAAATTAAACATGAAAATTCAGATAAATTAAGCATTTGTCAAGTTGATATCGGAAGTGAAACCTTGCAAATTGTCTGCGGTGCTGCGAATGTTGATGCAGGACAATTTGTAGCTGTTGCAACTAAAGGTGCTATCATGCCAAACGGTATGGAAATAAAAGAAGCAAAATTACGAGGAGTGGATTCTTGTGGTATGCTTTGTTCTAGTTTAGAACTGGGTTTTGAAAAAATCAATGAAGGAATTATGCTTTTAGATGAGAGTATAGGGAAATTAGAACTTGGGAGACCTTTAAATACTTATGAAATTTTTAATGATGAGCTAATAGAAGTAGAACTTACTCCTAATAGGGGTGATTGTTTAAGTATTTATGGCATTGCTCGTGATTTAGCTACAGCTTTAAATTTAAATTTAAAAGAACCAAAACCATTCAAAGAAAGTGAAAATGTTTTAGGTATTGGTAGAATTTTGCGCTTAGCAGCTGAGAAAGAACTTAATGGACTTTATAATTATCGAGCCATAGAGCTAAAAGAAGAAATTCAAACAAATTTATTGCTTAGTTTAAGACTTGCTCAAATTGAAAGTTTGGGAAAAAATTCCATAGAAAATTTATTAAATTATGCAACGCATTCAACTGGTGTTCTTTTTAATGCTTATGATTTAAGTAGTTTTTCTGAAAAAGATGAAGAATTTACCATCAATTTAAGCAAGCAAATGCATGGAGAAACAAAAGTATCTTACAAAGATAAACTTTTAAGCTTTAGCGGAATTTTCCAAAATAATGAAAGTAGATGCAAAGATGATTCTAAAATAATTATTATTGAGGCTAATTATACCGATCCATTGGTGATTGCAGATGCTAAAATATATCATAAAGATCAAGATGAAAAAATACTTTATAGAAGTTTTAGGGGAAGTGAGCCTAAATTAAATTTAGGAATGGATTTTTTACTTAGTATTTTTGAGCAGATTCCAAATCTTGTTATTTATAGTTCTTCTCAACAAATTTTAACCGACAAAGAATTACCAATCATACCAATAAGTATTGAAAGTATTGGCGATATAATAGGGCAAAATGTTGATAAAGATGAAGTATTAAAAATATTGAAAAAATTAGGTTTTGAACTTATACTTTCAGGCGAAGGGCTTATAAATGTTAAAGCACCTTTACATCGTCCTGATATTAAAAATTTATCAGATATTTGCGAAGAAGTTGTAAGAATTATAGGTATTGATAATATTGCTTCCAAGGGTTTAGAATTTGTAGAAAAAAATCGTTTAAATTCTGCATATAAAAATTATATTGAGTTTTTAAATTTAAGGAAAAGAGCAGTAGCTAGTGGTTATTTTGAAAGCTTACATTATGTTTTAGACAATGAAGAAGAACTTAAAAGATTGGGTTTTGACTCTGTTAAATTAAAACTAATCAATCCAATTACAGCAGAACTTAATACTTTAAGAACAACCCTTTTAAATCATTTATTGAATGCAGCAAGTTTAAATGCAAAAAATTCTAAAAAAATTATTAAACTTTTTGAACTAGGGGTTGTTTTCAATGTCAATAATCAAGAATTAAATCGTATCGCATTTATCCATTCTGGCTTAAAAGAAGAAGCTAAAATTTCCAACAAGGCAAAACCTGAATCGGTGCAATTTTATGATTTTCTTTTAGACATTAAAAATATTATAGGCGATTTTAAACTAAAATCATCAAAATATAATATTTTAAGCCCTTATGAACAAGCAGATATTTATCTATCAGATATTAAAGTAGGTTTTATAGGCCGTTTGCATTTAAAAATAGAAAATGAGAGAGATTTGCCAAAAACATATATTTGCGAACTTGATTTAGATTTAATTAAGCAAGATTTTAAAATAGCTAAGCCTTATTCCAAATTCCCAGCTATCACCAGAGATCTTAGCGTGTTAATACCTAAAGGTTTTGAATACAATCAGATTAAAAATTGTATCGAAGAATTAAATTTAGAAATACTTGAAAATTTTCGTTTAGTTGATATTTATAGCGATGAAAACCTTAAAGAATTTTATAGCATTACCATAAGTTTTTCTTTTAGGGATATAAATAAAACTTTAGAAGATAATCAAGTAAATGAATGCATGGATAAAATTTTAAATACTCTTAAAAATTTGGGTCTTGGTTTAAGATGAAAATTTACAAATTGCAAACCCCTGTAAATGCTACACTTGAAAATATAGCAGCAGATAAAAGCATATCTCATCGTTTTGCTATATTTTCGCTTTTAACACAAGAAGAAAATAAGGCTCAAAATTATCTCTTAGCTCAAGATACTTTAAACACTCTTGAAATTATAAAAAATCTTGGAGCTAAAATTGAAGAAAAAGATTCTTGCGTCAAAATTATACCCCCTAAAGAAATTTTATCTCCAAATTGTATTTTAGACTGTGGAAATTCAGGAACTGCTATGCGTTTGATGATAGGATTTTTAGCAGGAATTTCTGGTTTTTTTGTTTTAAGTGGAGATAAGTATTTGAATAATCGTCCTATGAGAAGGATAAACAAACCACTTACTCAAATAGGCGCTAGAATTTATGGAAGAAATGAGGCAAATTTAGCTCCACTTTGTATAGAAGGTCAAAATTTAAAAGCTTTTAACTATAAAAGCGAAATTTCTTCAGCTCAAGTTAAAACAGCTATGATTTTATCTGCTTTTAGAGCTGATAATGTATGCACTTTTAGTGAAATTTCTCTTAGTCGAAATCATAGTGAAAACATGTTAAAGGCTATGAAAGCTCCGATAAGGGTTAGTAATGATGGCTTAAGTCTTGAAATAAGTCCTTTAAAAAAACCTTTAAAAGCTCAAAATATAATCATTCCTAATGATCCTTCTTCGGCTTTCTATTTTGCTTTAGTAGCTATTATTTTGCCTAAATCTCAAATTGTTTTAAAAAATATTTTACTTAATCCTACTCGTATAGAGGCGTATAAAATTTTGCAAAAAATGGGCGCCAAACTTGAAATGACAATAACTCAAAATGATTTTGAAACTATTGGTGAGATCAGGGTAGAGTCTAGCAAGCTTAATGGCATAGAAGTTAAAGATAATATCGCTTGGTTGATAGATGAAGCGCCTGCTTTGGCCATAGCTTTTGCTTTAGCTAAGGGTAAATCTAGTTTAATAAATGCTAAAGAATTGCGCGTTAAAGAAAGCGATAGGATTGCTGCGATGGTTGAAAATCTAAAGCTTTGTGGTGTTGAAGCTAGAGAACTTGATGATGGTTTTGAAATAGAAGGTGGATGCGAACTAAAATCTTCAAAAATTAAAAGCTATGGGGATCACCGTATTGCTATGAGTTTTGCTATTTTAGGTTTGCTTTGTGGAGTTGAGATTGATGATAGTGATTGTATAAAAACTTCTTTTCCAAATTTTATAGAGATTTTATCAAATTTAGGAGCTAGGATTGATTATTGAATTAGCAAAAAACTATGGTTTTTGTTTTGGTGTTAAAAGAGCTATTAAAAAAGCAGAACAAATAAAAGATGCCGCAACTATAGGTCCTCTTATTCATAATAACGAAGAAATTTCTCGTTTACAAAAAAATTTTAATGTCAAAACTTTGGAAAATATAAAAGCTTTAAGCAATGAAAAAAAGGCTATTATAAGAACTCATGGTATTACAAAGCAAGATTTAGAAGAATTGAGAAAAAAAGATATAGAAATTTTTGATGCCACTTGTCCTTTTGTTACAAAGCCACAACAAATTTGCGAGCAAATGAGCAAGGAGGGTTATGAAGTTGTTATTTTTGGAGATGAAAATCATCCCGAAGTTAAAGGAGTAAAAAGTTATGTAAGCACAAAAGCTTATGTAGTTTTGGATAAAAAAGAGCTTCAACATATAAAACTTCCTAATAAAATAGCTGTAGTAAGCCAAACAACTAAGAAGCCTGAACATTTTATGGAGATAGTAAATTTTTTAATACTTAAAACCAAAGAAGTAAGAGTTTTTAATACTATATGTGATGCAACCTTTAAAAATCAAGATGCCATTAAAGAACTCTCGCTTAAAAGTGATGTTATGGTTGTTGTAGGGGGTAAAAACTCAGCCAATACAAAACAACTTTTTTTGATTGCAAAAACCAATTGTGAAGATAGTTATCTAATTGAAACCGAAGAAGAGTTAAAAAAAGAATGGTTTTTAGATAAAAAACATTGTGGTATTAGTGCAGGTGCTAGTACTCCTGATTGGATCATACAAAAAGTTATCGCCAAAATAGAAAATTTTAAAATTAATTAAAAAATGTTTTCAATATAGAATAAAAAAGTCAAAAATTTAAAAAAAATTAACAAAAATAAAAAAACTTAACACTAATTAAAGAAAAATAAGGTAAAATCAATCAATTTCTAAAAATTATTTTAAAGGACCATAATGAGCGAGGTGAACAAAAAAGTTCAAGGCATTGTAGACGATTATCTTGAGGAAGAAGATTTTGGACAGCTTTTAGAGGCTTTTGATAAATCAAGAGAAGAGGCTACAACAGAGGGTGTGATTGTAGAGATCAAAAATGATGAAGTTTATGTAGATATAGGTAAAAAATCTGAAGGTATTTTAGCTCTTAGCGAAATACAAGATGACAATTCTAAGTTATTATTTAATGTAGGCGATAGTATTAAAGTTTCTGTTATGGGTTCTCGTGGTGGCAGATCTTTACTTTCTCATAAAAAAGCTTTGAGAAAAGAAAAAGTTATTGAATTTATTAAAAACTACCAAGAAAATCAAGATGATATTTTTACCGTAAAAGTAGTTGGAAAAAATAAAGGCGGATTGATAGTTGTTGATGAAAATGATGTTGAATTTTTCTTGCCAAAATCTCAATATGGCTTCAAAGAAACAAATAACATTATAGGCAAAACGTTTAAAGTTAAAATTATTAAAATCGACAAAGATGAGCAAAGTATCATTGTTTCTCGTAAAAAAACTTTAGATGAGGAGAGAAGAAAACGCAAAGAATTGATCAATAATGTAGCACAACAAGAAGATTTAATTGAAGGTATTGTGAAAAAAATTACCACTTATGGTATGTTTGTAGATGTAGGAGGTGTTGATGGCCTTGTTCATTACAGCGAAATTTCTTACAAAGGACCTGTAAATCCTGGAACACTTTATAAAGAGGGCGATAAAGTTCCAGTTAAAGTAATAAAGTATGATAAAGAACGCAAACATTTATCCTTATCTATAAAAGCGGCTTTACCTGATCCATGGAGCGAGATAAAAGATACTCTTGATGTAGGTGATACCATTAAAGTAATAGTATCAAATATAGAGCCTTATGGTGCTTTTGTAGATTTAGGAAATGATATAGAAGGATTTTTACATATCAGTGAAATTTCTTGGGATAAAAACATCAAAAATCCAAAAGATTATATCAACAAAGGTCAAGAAATTGATGTTGAAGTAATTGAAATCAATCCGAATGAAAGACGCTTAAGAGTATCTTTAAGAAATTTACTTTCTAGACCTTTTGATGAATTTATGAAATCTTACAAAATTGCAGATGTGGTTGAAGGAGAAATTACCTCGGTAACTTCTTTTGGTGCATTTGTTAAACTTGGCGGTATTGAAGGTTTATTGCATAATGAAGATGCTTCTTGGGATAGAAACGATAAGTGCAAAGATAAATTCTCCCAAGGGGATAAAATCAAAGTAAAAATTATCAAAATAGACGAAGAAAACCAAAAAATATCATTAAGCACAAAAGAATTAAGCAGTTCTCCAGTGCAAGAATATGCCAAAATTCATAAAGTCGGCGATATTGTAAAAGGCGCTATCCGTGATATTAAAGATTTTGGTGTTTTTGTAGAGCTAAGTAAAAATGTTGATGCTTTAATTCATAAAGAAGATATAAGCACTTCTATGCTTGAAAATTTGAAAATTGGCGACGATATTGAAGCTGCTATAGTTTTTATTGATGAAAAGAAAAATAGAATTCGCCTAAGTATTAAAAATCTTATTAGAATGAAAGAAAGAGAAGTTCTTAATGAAATCAATAATGATGATAAAGTGACTTTAGGTGATATCATTAAAGATCAGCTAACTTAATGAAAAAATACATTACAATAAGCATTTTGAGTATTTTATTACTCATTTTGCTTGCTGTTGTTTTTACACTGCTTTGGCAATTTAAAGCTAATGTAAATTTCATTCCACAATTTACTAAAGATACAAATACGCAGCCAAGCATTCAAACCCAAAATCAAGATCTTTCATGGCAAGAAGAATTAGCAAAATGGCCTACACGAGATTTTACCCCAGCAGCAGAAAAATTTACCTTATATTTTGATGCGGATACTAGCGAGCTTAAGGAGAAAAATAAATATTATCAACTTATAGTTGGAAAATATGATATTTATTCTATGTTTTGCTTAAGACAGACTTTAAATTCTTTTAATGTGAAGTATTTTCTTCTTAAATCAGGTGATAGTCCAGAAATCTTTTTGGATACAGGTAATGAAAAACTTATAGATGATATTATGAAAGAATTAAAAAAATATAAAATAAATACAGAAGTAAAGGAAATTTGGTTATGAAAAAAAAGATTATAGTATGTGATGCTATTTTGGATAAAGGTATCGATATTCTAAGAAAAGCTGAAGATATTGAGCTTATAGAAGCTGCAAAAGTTCCAAAAGATGAACTTATGCAAATGCTAAGCGATGTTGAAGTTGCTATTACTAGAAGTTCTACAGATGTAGATATAAATTTCTTAAATCATGCCAAAAAATTAAAAGCGCTTGTGCGTGCTGGGGTGGGCGTAGATAATGTTGATATTCCAGAGTGTTCTAAAAGAGGAGTGATTGTGATGAATGTCCCAACTGCAAATACTATTGCCGCAGTTGAACTAACAATGGTACATCTTTTAACATCAGCTAGAAGCTTTGTCAATGCTCATAATTTTTTAAAAATTGAAAGAAAATGGGAAAGAGAAAAATGGTATGGCATTGAATTGATGAACAAAACGCTAGGGGTTATAGGTTTTGGAAATATAGGTTCAAGAGTAGCTATCCGTGCTAAAGCATTTGGTATGAAAATTTTAGCCTACGATCCGTATATTTCTGCTTCTAAGATTACAGATTTAGATATGGAGCAAGCAAAAAATTTGGATGAAATTTTAGAAAAAAGTGATTTTATTACCATTCACACACCAAAAACCAAAGAAACCAATGGTATGATAGGAAAGCAAGAAATTGCAAAAATGAAAGATGGAATAAGATTAATAAATTGTGCTCGCGGAGGATTGTACACAGAAGAGGCTTTATATGAAGGTTTAAAAAGTGGTAAAATAGCATGGCTTGGTATAGATGTATTCAATAAAGAACCTGCGACTAATCATCCTCTTTTAGACTTTGAAAATATTTCAGTTACTTCTCACCTAGGAGCAAATACTTTAGAAAGTCAAGACAATATCGCAAGAGAAGCTTGTGAGCAAGCACTAAGTGCAGCACGAGGCGTGGCTTATCCTAATGCCTTAAATTTGCCAATTAAAACCGAAGATTTACCACCTTTTGTAGCTCCTTATATAGAACTTGTTTCTAAAATGGCTTTTTTAGCTGTTCAAATTGATAAAAATCCTATAAAAAGTATTAAATTAGAGGCTGAAGGAATTATTGGCGAGTATGCAAATTCTATGCTAACCTTTGCAGCTGTTGGTGCTTTGGGTGGAATTTTAGGAGAGAAAATTAATTATGTTAATGCAGAATTTGTTGCCAAAGAAAAAGGAGTTGAATTATCTTGCGAAACTCTTCCAAATAGTGGTTATAATAATAAACTTAGCGTTAAAATTATCACCGAAAATTCAAATATCAGTGTTTCAGGAACAGTGTTTAATGAAAATGAACAACGCATAGTTGGATTAAATGGCTTTAAAACTGATTTTAAGCCAAAAGGGAAAATGATTATTTTTAAAAACAAAGACATACCAGGAGTTATAGCTAAAATCAGCTCCGTTTTGGCAGCTAAAAATATCAATATAGCTGATTTTAGGCTTGGTAGAGATGGTTTTGGGTATGCTTTGGCTGTTGTTTTGATTGATGAAAAAGTTCAGAAAGAAGTATTAGATGAACTAAAACAATTAGAGGCGTGTGTATTTGTCCAATATGTTGAAATTTAAAATTTTAATTATAGAAGATGATATAGATTTAAACGAACTGCTTGTTTTAAAGTTAAAATCTAGTGGTTATGAAGTTATATCTTTAGTGGATTTTTTTGGAGTTGAAGATTTGCTCGATAATGAGCAAATCGATCTTTTAATAGTCGATAGAAATTTGCCCAGTGGAGATTCTTTAGAAAAAATTCAAGATTTAAGAGAGCAAGGATATAAAGAAGCAGTTATTTTTCTTACAGCCAAGGCTTTGCATCAAGATTTGCTCGAAGGCTTTGAAAGTGGTTGTGATGATTATGTTTGTAAACCTTTTGATTTTAATGAGCTTTTGCTTCGCATTAAAGCAATTTTAAAACGCCATAAAAAAGAAGAAGAAAAACTATCTTTTGGTGATTTTATTTTAGATTTGGCTAATTATGAATTCTTTTACAAAAATCAAAAATTAGAAATCTCAAATCTTGACTATGAGCTTTTAAAATATTTTTTTGAAAATCCAAATACCTTGCTTACTAGACAATTTTTAAGCGAAAGCGTTTGGAAAGATGATACTACAAGTGATAAAACAATCAATATAGCTCTAACAAGACTTAGAAATAAATTTCCAAAACTAAAAGATCATATTATAAGCGTTAGAGGTGTTGGCTATAAATTATGCTAAAAACTAAAAATATTTTTATAGTTTTTTTTGTTGTATTGGCTTTGATTTTTGGGTTTATTTTTTGTACTTTTACTAACTCTTATCTTAATTTCTTGCTTATAAAACAATATGAGCAAAAAATCAAAAGCCTTGATGATGTTTTAAAATTTTCTCTCTTAGAACATTTAAATGATGCTAATATCAAGGATTTTGCTAAAGATACTAGGGCTGATTTTATTATCCTAAACAATGATATGAAAATAAGTTCTGTAAAAAATCCTGATTTTTTTTCTAATCTTAAAGAAGGAAAAATTTTAAATTTCGATTCAAAAAAAATTCTCACTAAAAGCTTTATTTACAAAGGATATAAATATATTATTATTGTTTATCCTCGTTTTTTAGATTTAGAACTTTTTTGGACAAAAATGGCAATCGGTTTTGGAGTGTCCTTGCTGTTTGTTTTTATTTTAATGTTGTTGCTAGGTAGAAGAATAGAGAAAAATTTTAATAAAATTTTGGATTTTTTAGATTCTATAGGGGATCATAAAGTTGTTATATTAGAAAAAGGAATGTTTAAAGAATTTAATTTGCTAAATGAGAAGCTTTTAAAAACTAAGGATAAAATTCTAAAGAATACCCAGAAAAATAAAAAACAAAGCGATAAAATCACTTTAAAAAATACTCAGCTTGCTAGTGTGATTTCTGCTATTTCTCATGAGCTTAAAAATCCATTAAGCGTGATTGATCTTAGCTTAGAGATGCTAAAAGATGAGAAATTGGAAGATAAAAAATTAAAAAAGGAATTGCTAGAAAAAATTTCGCGTCAAAGCATTAAGCTTAATGCTTTGACCCATAAGCTTAATTTTGTTTTTAATCTTAATAGTGAAGCCTTACAGATGCAAGAATTTGATCTTTTTTCTCTGTGTGAAAAAATCACTAAAAACCCAGGCTTTGAAAGAGTTGTATTGCAAGGTAAAAGCACGAAAGTTAAGGCTGATGAATTTTTAATCGAGCAAGTGATTATAAATTTGCTTTCTAATGCTTTAAAATATAGTCAAAAAGAAGTCATTTTAACAGCAAGAGATCAAAAAATAATAGTGCAAGATTTTGGAAAAGGCATAGAAGAAGATAAAATAAAATTGATTACAAAAAAATTTTATAAAATTGATGTAAAAAGCGATAATTCTTTTGGTTTGGGACTTTTTTTAGTAAAGAAAATTTTAAATATACATAAAAGTTATCTTGAAATTTCTAGCACTTTAGGCTATGGTTCTAGTTTTAGCTTTAAACTCAGTCAAGGATAAAAAATGGCTCTTATAGATTTAATCGAAGCTTCAAAAAAATTTGGAGACAAAATAGTTTTAAATGAAGCAAATTTTAGTGCAAACGAGGGAGAAAAGATTGCCATTATAGGCAAAAATGGAGAAGGGAAAACTACTTTTTTAAAAACGCTTTTAGGCACACTTCCTTTAGATAGCGGTAGAGTAATAAGACAAAATGGAAAAAGCATAGCCATGCTTTCACAAACCGTTGATTTTAATGCAAATTTAAGTGTAAAAGAAGCTATCAAGCAAGAGCTTGCAGAAATTTACAATGCCTTAGAAGAATATGAAATACTGCATAAAAAATTAGAAGAAGATCCTAGCAATAAAGATTATCTTAAAAAAATAGATACGCTTATGACTTTGATTGATAGTAAAGATGCTTGGAATATAGAATCTAAAATAATACGCGTTTTAAAAGAATTTAGTTTGCTTGAGTATGAAAGTCGCATTATATCTACTTTAAGTGGTGGAGAGATACGTCGCGTTGGACTTTGCATACTTTTACTAAAAAATCCTGATATTTTATTGCTTGATGAACCAACTAATCATTTAGATGTATATATGACAAGCTTTTTGGAAGAATTGCTAAAAAATTCAAAGATGTGTGTGATTTTTATTTCCCATGATAGATATTTTATTGACGCTATAGCACACAAGTGTGTAGAAATAGAGCAGGGTAAACTTAGTATTTTTAAAGGCGGATATGCAAACTATTTAGAGAAAAAAACACAAATTTTACAAAGCCTTGCTAAGAGCCATGAAGCTCTTTTAAAGCAATTAAAAAGTGAAGAAGAATGGCTTAGAAGAGGGGTTAAAGCAAGACTTAAAAGAAATGAAGGACGAAAAGAACGTATTTTCAAAATGCGTGAAGAAGCGAAAAAAAATCCCGGAGCAATCAAACGCTTAAAACTTGAAATTTCAAGAGCGGCTTTAAATTTTAATGGAGAAAAAACGATCAATCGTAAAAAAATGCTTTTTGAGCTTAAAAATATAAGCAAAAATATAAACAATAAAAATCTTTTTAAAGATTTTTCAACGCGTGTTTTACAAGGTGAACGCATAGCTATCGTAGGAAGAAATGGTTGTGGAAAATCGACATTGTTAAAAATTCTTATAGGGCAAATAAAACAAGATAGCGGTGAAATAAAACGCGGAGAGCTTAAGATAGGATATTTTGATCAGGCTAGAAGCTTGGTAAATTCTGATAAAAGCTTGCTTGAAATTTTTTGTCCCAATGGAGGAGATAGGGTTGAAGTTCGTGGTAAAAATATGCATGTTTATGGATATTTGAAAAATTTTTTATTTCCTAAGGAATTTTTAGATAAAAGCGTAGCTCTTTTAAGTGGCGGAGAGAAAAATCGCGTTGCTTTAGCCTTGCTTTTTACTAAAGAATATGATGTTTTGATTTTAGATGAGCCAACTAATGATCTTGATATAGCTACGATTAATATATTAGAAGAATATTTACTCAGTTTTGAAGGGGCTATTTTGCTAGTATCACACGATAGATATTTTGTTGATAAAATCGCAACAAAACTTTATACTTTTGAGGGAAATGGATATATAAATATTTTACACACTCTTTATACTGAATATCTTGAAAATGAAAAAGAAATTGAAGAATTGGATAATTTTGCTTTAGAGCTTCAAACCCAAGAGCAAAATAATAACCAAAAAGAAAAAAGCTCTAAAAAATTGAGCTACAAAGAAAATGAGATATTAAAAAACCATCCTGAAAAAATAGATTTTTTAGAGCAAAAGATAGCTAAATTAAATCAAGATTTATCCGATCCAAATGTATATCAAGAAATAGGTATTAACAAGCTTTATCAAGAGCTTGAAGTAATGCAAAAAGAACTTGAAATTCTAGAAAATGAGTATTTTTTAGTATTAGAGAAAAGTGAGAATTTATAATTAATAAAGATTTTATATTTTTTTACTCTATGGAGCGGGAAACGAGATTCGAACTCGCGACCCCAACCTTGGCAAGGTTGTGCTCTACCCCTGAGCTATTCCCGCAAAAAATAAGTGGTGCCCGAGGTCGGACTCGAACCGACACAAGGTTGCCCTTACCAGATTTTGAGTCTGGCGCGTCTACCAGTTTCACCACTCGGGCTCATTTTTAAGATTTAAAGTTGAAATTATACTTTTTTAGACTAAAAAATACTTTAAAAATAAAAAGTATTTTCAAAAAGATTATATAAAATTATGTAATTTAAATTTTTGGAACAGTTATTGCTTTTGTTTATTAGCAATGTTTGAAAAGATTTTAACTTTAATACTTTAGAGGAAAAAAATGAGAATTACAAATAAACTTAATTTCACAAATAGTGTGAATAATTCTATGGGCGGTCAAAGTGCTTTATATCAGATATCTCAACAACTTGCTTCAGGTTTAAAAATACAAAATTCATATGAAGATGCAAGCATTTATATAGATAATACGCGTCTTGAATATGAAATTAAAACATTAGAACAAGTAAAACAAGCAACAAACAGTGCAAAAGAAATGACTCAAAACAGCATGAAAGCTTTGCAAGATATGGTAAAACTTCTTGAAGATTTTAAAGTTAAAGTAACTCAAGCTGCAAGTGATGGGAACTCTCAAACTTCAAGGGAGGCTATAGCAAAAGAATTAGAACGCATAAAAGAGAGTATAGTTCAGCTTGCAAATACTAGCGTTAATGGTCAGTATCTTTTTGCAGGCTCACAAGTTGCAAATAAACCTTTTGATTCCAATGGTAATTATTATGGAGATAAAAATAATATCAATGTAGTAACTGGAGCTGGAACTGAAAGTCCTTATAATATACCTGGATGGGATTTATTTTTCAAAGCAGATGGAGACTATAAAAAACAAATTACTACTAATATCAGTTTTACAGATAATCGTTATACAGATAAAGATAAACAAGAATATTTAAACGGGGATTCTGCTTGGAAGCAGCTTATCGGGCAAAATTATGTAAAAGATGGAAAATTAGATCCGGATATAGATTTTGAAGATAAAGACCGAAAACTTAATTTTCCACCTTCAACACTCTATGTTCAAGGAACAAAACCAGATGGAACAAGCTTTAAAAGTGCAGTTTTAGTAAAACCAGATGATAAAATAGAAGATGTATTAGAGCAAATTGGTGCACTTTATGGCAACACTGCTAATAATAAAGTTGTAGAAGTAAGCATCAATAATAGTGGTCAAATTCAAATCACAGATTTAAAACAAGGCAATAATAAATTAGACTTTCATGCCGTAGCCTATACTCCACAAATGGACAAAACAGAAAGTTTCAAAGCAATGGAAAAATTTGTTAAGGATAATGATCTTAACATGGATAATGTTACCAATGCTGTTATGCAAGAGGCTATGAAAAATGGTGATATTACCAATCCAACTAGTCCAGTTACTATTAAATTAACAGGAAAAGATGGAAAAGAGCAAGAGTTTACCTTTAGTTTAGCTCAAACTGATTTTATTAAAAGCAATATGACTGATTCAGCTGGCAACAAAGCCAATGGTGCAGATTATGATAATGTTTATTTTGAAAAAGATGGAAATACTGTTTATGGTAATGTTTCTCAAGTTATTAAAGGAAGTAATGCTTATGCAACTGATTCAACCAAACTTAGCGAGGTAATGGCAGGAAATAGTCTAAATGGTACTACTTTAAATTTAAAAGTCAATTCCAAAGGTGGAAATTCTTACGATGTTACTATAAATTTACAAACTTCAACTGTAAGCTATCCTGATCCTAATAATCCAGGTCAAACCATAAGTTTTCCTATAACCCATACTGATCCTGCAACTGGAAATAGTGGAGTTGTTACAGGATCAAATGATATTACTTATGGTCAAATCAATGATATTATAGGTATGTTTGCCGCAGATAAAATTCCAACCCAAAGCATAACAGCTACAAATGGAAAAGTTGATGCAAATGGTTATAATAGTTTACAACAACTCATGAAAGATTCTCAAGCTACTGTTGATGTAAGCATGGATTATAAAGGTCGCATTAGCGTTACCGATAAGCTATCCTCAGGAACCAACATAGGAATTTCTTTAAGTGATTCTCAAAGTGGACATTTTCCGCAACCACCTTATACCACAACTGCGCAAGTAGAGAATGGTCCAAATTTTAGTTTTAGTGCCAATAATGCTTTAGTTATAGATGAACCAAATGTTGATCTTATAAAAGATTTAGATACTATGATAGATGCGGTTTTAAGTGGTAATATGAGAGCCGATGGAAATTCGGCCGATCCAAGAAATACCGGAATGCAAGGAGCTTTAGAAAGACTCGATCATTTAGCAGATCATATCAGCAAGCTTAATACAACCATGGGAGCTTATCATAATACTATAGATGGTGTCAATACTCGAGTAAATTTCTTAAGCGTAAATGTGCAAAGCATTAAGTCAAATGTTATTGATGTAGATTATGGTGAAGCTATGATGAATTTAATGCAAGTTCAACTTGCATATCAAGCTTCTCTTAAGGCTAGTACAACAATTTCTCAACTTAGCTTATTAAATTATATGTAAAAATTTATGGTATAATTTGGCTTTGATTTTATTTTTAAGGAAAGAATATTAAAAAAGAAGCCATTTTTACCAGCTCTACACTTGTTATTTTTTATATTTGTCTTTGTATGCTAGCACCTAGCATGGGAGAATGGGTTTACAAGGCTAATTTATTTTTATTTGGAGAATTTGGGTATTATTATCCATTTTTTTTACTTGTGTTAAATTATCTTTACTATAGAAAAAATTATAAAATAGAAAATTTTAAGCGTAGAGAGCTTTTTGGTTTTTCTTTAGCCTTTTTTTCTACTTTGCTTTTATTTTCTATCTTTTATAGAGAGTTTGGGTATATTTTAGAAATTGTATATGGATTTTTTTCTATAATCTTAGGACATACGGGGAGTGGAATTTTCGCTCTTTTGCTTTTGCTATTTTCTTTGATCTTATTGTTTCCGAAATTTGCAAAAGAAATTTTAAAAATAGAATTAGATTTTACTTTTTTATTAAAAGTAGAGCAAGCTTTTAAATCTTTACTTATGCATGTATTTGGCGGAGAAAATGAGAAAGAAGATGTAGGTAAATCAGAACCTATGGCTCCAAAATTAAATATTTTGCAAGATAGTATTTATGAGAATTTACAAATAAATAAAAAAGAAAAAACCAATAACTTAGAACAGATAATCAAAGATTGCAATATCAATGCAAGTAAAAATTCAATTACCACAGCTAAGGAAAACTTTGAAAAACTAAAAAATCAAATTTTAGATGAAACCATAGAGATTGATACACAAAGCTTAAAAGAATCAAGAAGTTTTGTTTATGAGCATTCTCAACAAGTGCGAAATTTCGCACAAAAGGCTAGCAAAATGAGCATTAGCCTTGATGAAGATTTTAATTTTATTTCAGAAGAAGGGGTAGATATGATTCCTGAACGTTTTTTAAAACCTAAAAAACTTGAAGATATAAAGCAAATAGATACAAATAAAAATTTAGATGAGCCAAGTTATAAGCGTAAAAATATTGAAATTCCAGTTTCTAAACAGGAAGTTAAACCAAAAATTTTCACAAAAGAGCTTGAACTTAGAGAGAATTTGATAAAAAAAGAAAAACTAGAACAAGAATACAAAGCCTATCAAAATGAAATTTTAGAAAATAAAGTAAAACAAGAAATTAAAAAATTAGAAGAATATGATGCGATAAATTCAAGCGATATTATAGAAGGGAATAAATACAGTTTTAATAACTCAAAGACAATCAAAACAGAAACAAAAGAATCAAACAAAATAAATGAAAATAAAAATCCAGATAAAGCAGACAATATCTTCGAATTTACTCCTATTGTAGAAGAGTTAAATCATCCTTATATAGAACCTACTCCTATAAAAAATATAAATGAAATAGTTATAGAAGAAAAAAATACACTCGATTTTATCCAAAATACAGAAATTAAAATCGATAATGAAAAAACAAATGATCAAGAAATTAAACTTCAAAAAGCAGTTTTAGCCAAAGAAATTGCTATTAACCAAGCTTTATTGCGTGAAATAGAGCAGGGTGAGATAGAAAAACCAAAAGATTTCACCTTGCCACCATTAGATTTTTTAGCTAATCCAAAAGAGCATAGACAAGAAATCAATGAAAGTGAAATAGATAAAAAAATTTATAATCTTCTTGAAAAGTTGCGTCGTTTTAAAATAGGTGGCGATGTTATAAGTACTTATGTTGGTCCTGTGGTAACTACTTTTGAATTTCGTCCTAGCGCAGATGTGAAAGTAAGTCGTATTTTAAATTTACAAGATGATTTAACTATGGCTTTAATGGCAAAATCAATCCGTATTCAAGCTCCAATACCAGGAAAAGATGTTGTAGGTATAGAAGTCCCAAATGATGAAATTCAAACTATTTATCTAAGAGAAATTTTACAAAGCGAAGTTTTTAAAAATGCTAAAAGTCCTTTAACTATAGCTTTGGGCAAAGATATAGTAGGCAATGCTTTTGTAACCGATCTTAAAAAACTTCCGCATTTACTCATCGCAGGAACTACAGGTAGCGGTAAAAGTGTGGGGATAAATTCTATGCTTTTAAGTCTTTTATATCGTAACTCTCCTAAAACCTTGCGTTTGATGATGATAGATCCTAAGATGCTTGAATTTAGCATTTATAATGATATTCCTCATCTTTTAACTCCTGTTATCACAGATCCAAAAAAAGCGGTCAATGCGCTTTCAAATATGGTGGCTGAAATGGAAAGACGCTATCGTTTAATGGCAGATGCAAAAACCAAAAATATAGAAAATTACAATGAAAAAATGAAAGAATTAGGTAGCGAAGAGCTCCCTTTTATTGTAGTAATTATTGATGAACTTGCTGATTTGATGATGACTGCGGGTAAAGATGTAGAATTTTATATAGGAAGACTTGCACAAATGGCAAGAGCAAGTGGAATTTACTTGATTGTAGCTACACAACGACCTTCTGTTGATGTTGTAACAGGGCTGATCAAAGCGAATTTGCCAAGTAGAATTTCTTATAAAGTAGGGCAAAAAGTTGACTCTAAAGTTATTTTAGATGCTATGGGTGCTGAGAGTTTACTTGGAAGAGGGGATTGTTTATTTACTCCTCCTGGAACAAGCTCTATAGTGCGTTTGCATGCGCCTTTTGCAAGCGAATTTGAAATAGAAAAAATCGTGGATTTTCTAAAGGATCAACAAAGCGTAGAATATGATGAAAGCTTTTTAAAAGATCAGCAAAGCGTGGGTGTTACAACAAATGAAAGCTTTGATGGGGAAGTAGATGAGCTTTATGAAGAAGCCAAAAGAGTGATCTTAGAAGATGGAAAAACAAGCATTTCTTATTTGCAACGCCGTTTAAAAATCGGCTATAACCGCTCTGCAAATATTATTGAACAACTTACGCAAAACGGGATTTTAAGCGAACCTGATGCCAAAGGACAAAGGGAAATCTTGTAAGATTTTTCTTGTATTTTTGATATATAAAACTGATTACAAAAGAAGAAATTTAAAAAGAAAAAGCCCCGTAAAAAGGGCTTAAAAATTATTTATCTCTAAGATTTAATTCAGTAATTAACTTACTATAAGAATTATAATCTTTTCTTTTAAGATAAGATAAAAGTCTTTTTCTTTGACCTACAAGTTTTAGAAGTCCTAGTCTTGATGAAAAGTCTTTTTTGTAGATTTTTAAATGTTCTGTAAGTTCTGCAATTCTTGCAGTTAAAAGAGCTACTTGAACTTCTGTTGAACCAGTATCACCTGGTTTTTTAGCGAATTTCGCAACTATTTCTGCTTTTTTGGCCGAATCCAAAGCCATGATAGACCTCCTGATTGGTAAAATAATAAAATTAAAGAACTGTAATTTTATCTTAAAAAGCAAAAAATAAACTGAATTTATCCTTTTTAGAAGGTTTTGTCAAAATTTAAGTCTTTTTCTAAGAATTATTTATTATAATTACAGCTATTTCTGTAGTTATAATAAGGAGAATTTGTGCTATTTACCAAAGCTAGCGAATACGCTTTACTTTCTTTAATTTATATTTCTCAAAAAGAAGCACCTCAAGATGTAGATTCTTTAGCTTTAGAGCTTGATATTCCCAAAAGTTTTTTAGCTAAAATTTTACAAACTTTAGCTAAAGATGGCTTGTTAAAATCCTTTAAAGGGGCAAAAGGTGGTTTTGCATTAATCAAAGAACCAAATCAATATACTATAAAAGAAATTGTTAATAGTGCTGAAAAAAAGGATATCAGTGTATTTGAATGCAGCGGTGGTACTTGTCCAAATAATAAAGAAAAAAATTGCACCTTAATGCCTATGTTAGTAAATTTACAAAATAAAGTAGATGAATTTTTAGATTCTATTACTTTAGAAGATATTATGAAAAATAATGGCAAAAAATAAAATAGTCGATTTAGTTTTTCCTTTTTTGGGGCCTTTAATTGCTCCTGTTTTAAAAGCTAAAAGCTTAACTATTGTTGGTTTTTTAGTTTGCATTTTAGCTATTATTATAGTTCCTTTACCAAGTCCTATTTTGGACTTTTTCTTAGCTTTAAGTATAGCTTTATCGGTATTAATTATTTTAATTTCTATTTATATACCTAAACCGACAGATTTAACAACTTTTCCAACTTTAATCTTGATTATTACTTTATTTAGACTTTCTTTAAATATAGCTACTACAAGGATGATTTTAAGCGAAGGGCAAAACGGCCCTGAAGCTGTGAGTGAGATTATAGCAGCATTTGGAGAATTTGTTGTTGGTGGAAATATGGTCATTGGTGTGATTGTATTTTGTATCTTAGTATTGATTAATTTCATGGTTGTAACAAAAGGTAGTACAAGGGTTTCTGAAGTACAAGCAAGATTTACACTTGATGCAATGCCGGGTAAACAAATGGCTATTGACGCGGATTTAAATGCAGGACTTATCGATGAACAAACCGCTAGAGCAAGACGTCAAGAAGTTATTGCTGAAGCAAACTTCTATGGTGCAATGGATGGTTCTTCTAAATTTATCAAAGGAGATGCTGTTGCAGGAATTATCATAACTATTATAAATATCATAGGTGGTTTTTTAATAGGATCTTTTCAGCACGATATGGCTTTAAGCGATGCTGCATCTACTTATACTATTTTAACCATAGGCGATGGACTTGTATCGCAAATTCCAGGGCTTATTACTTCTACTGCAACCGCTATAATTATCACTCGTGCAAGCAAAGATGAGGAAAATTTTGCAGAAGGAACTTTAACTCAACTTTTAAGTGAATATCGCACACTTTTAATAGTAGGTTTTGTACTTTTTATCTTTGCGTTAGTACCTGGTTTGCCAACTTTATCCTTGGGCTTTATGGCTTTAGTTTTTTTAAGTCTTGGCTATCTTACCAAGCAGGTTAAGGAAGGTAAAATTGATATAACCACAGTTAAAAAAAGCAAACCAAGTGCCGCAGCTGCATCTCAAAGTGGAGCAGGTGGGACAACGGCAGCACCTGCTAAGAAAAGCGAAGAGGAAATTCTCAAAGAAGAAGAGCACAAGATTAACGACATACTCAAAGTTGAAATTTTAGAACTTGAACTTGGATACGGACTTATTAAGCTTGCTGAAAACGAACTTACAGAAAGAATTCGCTCAATGAGAAGAAGTATTGCTGAAAGTTTAGGATTTTTAATGCCAAAAATAAGAATAAGAGATAATTTAAGACTTAAACCAAATGAGTATAGTTTTAAACTCAAGGGCGTGTCTATAGCAAGTGCTGAAATTTATCCGGATAAATATTTAGCCATGGATAGTGGTTTTATCACAGAAGAGATAGAAGGGATTGCTACAAAAGAACCTGCTTTTAACTCTGATGCACTTTGGATTGATGCGAATTTAAAAGATGAAGCAACATTAAATGGCTATATAGTAATAGATCCTGCAAGTGTTATTTCAACACATATGAGCGAACTTATCAAAGCACACGCAAGCGAACTTCTTACACGCCAAGAGGTGCAAAATATTCTTGATAAGGTTAAAAATGATTATCCAATCATTGTAGAAGGTGCTTTAGGTGTTGCACCCGTAAGTCTTATTCAAAAAATTCTCAAAGACTTGCTTAAGCATCACATACCAATTAAAGATATGCTTACTATTTTAGAATCTGTAAGCGATATAGCAGAAGTAAGCAAGAGTTTTGATATGATTATTGAACATGTAAGGGCGTCTTTAGCTAGGATGATTACAAATATGTATTTAGATGATAAAGGAAATTTGGATATTTTTATCTTAGACTCTGCTAGCTCTGCAGTTTTAATGGAAAATGTACAATTTAGAGATGGAAGTTATCACTTGCCTTTAAGTGTAGCTCAAACAGGCACTTTAGTAGATACTCTAAGGGCTGAAGTTGCCGCGGTAGCAAATGGTCGTATCAAGCCTTTTATACTTTGCGTTGAACCGCAACTTAGAAAATTCATTGCTGATATTTGTTATAATTTTAGCATTAATATAGTAGTGTTAAGTTTTGCAGAAATTGCAGAAAATACAAATTTTAATACCGAGGGTATTATTAGGATAGAACTTTAAGGAATATAATGAAAATTTATCATCTTTCGCACACAGATCTTGATGGTTATGCTTGTCAATTTGTAGTAAATTTTTATTTTAAAAATGTGAAATTTTATAATTCTAATTATGGTAAAGAAATTAATGAAAATTTTAACTCTATTATAGGCGATATAGAAAAAGATGAAAATTTCGGAAAAGCTATTATTCTAATAACAGATTTAAATTTAAATTTAAATCAATGCGAAGAATTTGAAAAAATTTGTAAAGAGAAAAATATTAAAATTTTTCTTCTTGATCATCATCAGAGTGGTGAAGAATGCGCTCAAAAATATTCTTGGTATTTACTTGATTCTAAAAGATGTGCAACTAAAATCGTTTATGATTTTTTCTCTAAAATCTGCACCCCAGTTTTAAAACTTTCAAAATTTGTTGATGTAGTTAATGCTGTTGATATTTGGCTAAGCGAGGATGAAAATTTTGAACTTGGAAAGGTTTTTTTAGGCTTGATTGCCAATGCAAAAGAAATAAATCGCGTAATGTTTAAAGAATCGCAAATTGATTATATGTTTTTCTTGCTTGATAAGGCTTGGAAATTTATAGGAAAAGAAAATGCGAATATTTTACTCGATAATGCTACTCATTTTATAAAAAAGGATTATTTTGCCAGAAAAAATGATGATACTCTTTCTAATTTAATTTCTTATTTTGTAGTTGAAAAACTAAGTGAGCTAAAAGAAAATTTCAGTATAGAATATGAAGGCCATAAAGGCATCTTAACTTCAAATATAGGCAATACTTCTGTTATTGGAAATGATTTTTTAGTAAAAAATCCTGATTATGACTTTTTTATTGATGTTAGTTCTAGAAAAACCTTAAGTTTTCGTGCAAATGGAAAAATAGATGTAAGTTTAATGGCTAAAAATTTAGTAGGTGGTGGTGGACATAAAAATGCTAGTGGTGGACTTTTTGCGACATTTAAAGATGGAGCAAATTATAATCATATTAAGGCTCAAATTATTGATTTAATTAAAAGCAAAGAACTTAAAAAGGAAAACAATGAATCAAAACAATAATAAAACCTTAAAAAATGAACTAGAAGATTTACAATATGAGCTTAGCATAGTTTTAGAAGCTATGCTTTTATACGCTGGAGTTAAAAGAGAAAAATTAGAAAATGCAATAGAAGCTTATATCGATAATATAGATAATGTGCTCGAAAATTCGAACAAAGAAGGGGTTGATGAAATTTTAGAAGTCGTGGAATTTCTAAAAAATAAATACAAAGATTTTTTTCAATGAAAAAGTGTATTTTATTTTTTTTTAGTTTATATTCTTTAAGTTTTGCTAATATTTACGAAAAATTAAATGATTTTGCTTATGAAAAAAAACCGAACAAAGATTTTAAGATTCAAGAAGTTAAATTAGTACAATTTTCACAAGAAAATAAAGATTGCCTTGAGCTTTTAATAGAAGCTGGTCAAGTTAGAATTTTAAATAGCTATAACTCTTGTCAAAAATTATCTAAAGATAAAAGTTTTCAAAAATTTCTTAATGAAGATTTTTTAAAACTTTATAAAAATAATGGATACTTGATTAATGAAAATTTACAAAATTTGAAAAATACCATGCAGGATATTATGATATATTATAAACTCCGATATTCTTTTAGTAAAGATGTAAAAGATATGAGTAAAGATAAGAATTTGGATGTTTTAAATATAGATGAAAAAGATGGCGGTACTTTGCTTTATAAAATCAACAATCAAGCTTGCGTTGGAATAGAACTTACAAGACATGACTCAAGAATGGCTATGAAAATATACGGAATAGAAAATTTGGATAAAGAGTGCAAACTATTTATCCAATCGCCTTCTTTTAAAGATCTTTCTTACACAAAAAAAGATTTTAAGTGGTATTATTTAGAATAAATAAATGCTTTAATTTTTAAATAAAAATTTTTAAAAATCACACTTAAAGTAAAGGTATCTTGCCTTCCAAGATTTTGAAAAACGCAGTTATCTAAGTCTTTTTTTTCTTGAATGCTTAAATTTTTCATTAAACCAACCTTTAAAAATATTGCAAGCTTCAATTTTATCAAAAAAAACTTTATTTTTATTTTAAAGTTTTAATTATAAGGCAAATAAATATTGTTTTAAGAATTTGAAGTTTTTTATTGAAATATTATTAACTTTTATTGACTTTTTTGAAGCAAAGTTATATACTGAATTCGAATTAGACAAATTTAAGGAGGAAAAATGATGAATAAATTTTCTATAGTTTTAACTTTGTTGTTATGTGGAAGTTGTGCTTTAGCCTTAGATCCAAATTTGGAAAAAACTAAGAGTGCAACAGGTATTGATCTACCTACTGCCAAATGGAATTTACCTAAGGCTTTAAATGAAGATGGTACTATAGATGAAACTAAAATGCCAAAAAATTCAGAATATAGCAAAATGGTTATTTTGGGAAATAAAATTCTTAATGAAACAAGTAAATATGTAGGTCCACAGGCCAAAGATCCTAAAAAAAGATTTGCGGGAAATAATCTTTCTTGTTCAAGTTGCCATGCTAATGGTGGAAGTGTACAAAATCAATCAGGTTTTGTAGGAATTTGGGCAAGATTTCCACAATATAATGCCAGAGGAGATAAAGTAATTACCTTAGCAGATAGGATCAATGGCTGTTTTGAACGCTCTATGAATGGCAAAAGAATGCCTAGTGATGCGCCTGAAATGAAAGCCATGCTAACTTATATGCAATGGTTATCTCAAGGAGTTCCAGTAGGAGCTAAGATAGAAGGGCAGGGGCTTAAGAAGATAGATTTCATCTCGAGAGCAGCTGATCCTAAAAAAGGTAAGGCAATTTATATGGATAAATGTGCCGTTTGTCATCAAGAAAATGGATTAGGGCTTAAAAATGAGGATAGTGCAGGGGCGTATTATCTTTATCCACCACTTTGGGGCAATGATAGTTATAATACAGGAGCTGGAATGTATCGTCTTATCAAAGCTGCTTCTTATATTAAAGAAAATATGCCTCAAGGTGCGCCTGACTTAAGTCTTGAAGATGCTTATGATGTAGCAGCTTACATGAATTCACAAGCTCGCCCTATTAAAGCAAATAGAGATAAAGACTTTCCAGATAGAAAGGTTAAACCTTTAGATATGGATGTAGGACCTTATGATGATAGCTTTTCTACAACCCAACATCGCTATGGACCTTATACAAATATGATCAAAAAATAATTTTAAGGCAATTTTTATTGCCTTAAAAAATTTATTATTTCATATTGCTTAATTTTTTAACTAGATCTTCTAAATCTTGCATCGAATTGATTGCACTTGGGTTAATTTGATATTTTCCATTAACAACAAAAGCAGGGGTGCCATAGGTTTTAGCTATATCATTAGCTCTTTGAAACTCGCTTAAAATTTCTTTAGCTTTTGGGGTATTTAAAAAATTTAATACTTCATTTTTATTTACATTCATAGCCTTTAAACCTATGTCGTAAAATTCATCTAAATTCGAAAAATTTCTTTGCTTGTTTAAAAAATAAGAAACAAAATAAACATCAGCAAGTTTATGAGATAAACTATCAGAATAACTCGCGTCTTTACCATTTTGCTCATCTTTGTATTGAGCAAAGGCAAAAAGCTCATTCATTTCTTTGGAAAAATCTCCATTCATTAAACTTACAGGATAGAGTTTAAAATGCAAATTTGGAAAAGCTTCTCTTAGTTTTTCAAGGGTTCCAAATTTATGATGATTATAACAATGTATACATTTATAAGAAAATGCTTCTATTACACTATTTTCGGAGTTGGGTAAATTTGGATTAAGAGTAATAAAACTATTATTTGCTAACGCAAAACTTGAGCAAAATACAAGCGCTAAAACAAATTTGCAAAAAAAATTACGCATACTATATCCTTGATTAAATAAAATTTTCAGAGATAATTTTATTTAAAAAAAATAAATAAGCCCAAATTTATTTTTGGGCTTATTGTTATTTTTTAGGATTGAATGCTTGATCAACACTAAAAGGCATTGCTTGATAACCCGTGCCTGAACCGCTAAATTGAATTTGAACCGAAGGCTCCTTAGCACCCCAGTTAAATTCATCAATTTCAGGTTTTGGCTCCCCAAGACTTACACCTTTGCTAAGATCAAAAGCCATTCCAGCTGTTGCGCTATAAACCATAATAGAATCTTTATCTGGTTCATATTGAGTTAGAGAAGTTACAGGAGAAAACCATTCATTTCCACGATTTTTACCATATTCCCAAATTTGTTCCACAGTTTTATTTTGCTGATCGATTTTATAAATTACAGCACGAGAATATTTTTGACTTGCAAACGCAGGTTGTTCAGCTCCTCTTGCATCACCATTATCAAAAACACTTATATAAATATAACGCTTGTTTGATTTACTATCAATTCTCCAGCCTGTATGTTGCGTCCAAGTGAAATCAAATCCACCATTGTCATTTTCATAACCTGGGCATTTGCTATAATCATCACAAACAATTTTTTTGCCATTTTTATCTACAGGTTGCAATAAATATTTTTGAAATTCTTTATTCCACCCTTTATGTGCCCCTAAAATCCATTTTATTTTTTTATCACGACCAATTTTAACAACAGCACTTTGATGGCGACTAGAAATAATAATACTATCATCACTTGGATCATAATCAACGCTATTTACATGAGCCCAATTCCTACCTATACCTGTACCTGCTATATCTCCAAATTTGTCGCTTTCATCCATTTTAGCAAGTTCTTCATCGCTTAAAGTTTTACCCGCTTTGCTTGCATCTATATTTAAACACACTGGACCTTGATCTAAAGCTTTGATAATAGTACTTCTATAAGGATCTAAAATCTCATACAATCTCCAATCATCAACAACATTACCATTCTCATCTACTTCTATAATAGTATCACGCACTGTGCGTACATGCTTACCATCTGGACGCAAAGTATTTGCTGAAGCTACTCTTAATAAATAATGCCCATTTTGCATATTGTCCATAGCATGAGAAAAATCTATATAGGTAGCAGGTAATTTGCGATTGAAAATTTCTCTTCCTAAGATATCGTATTTTACATATCTTTGACCAAATCCCCAAGTTAAAGCTCCATCTTTGTTTTGATGAAAACCCATCATAATTCCACGATTGTAAATATTATCCCAGTTCATTAGTTTATCGTTATCAAAATACCATCTGATTTCACCCTTAGTATCTATGATAAAGACATTTGAATTTTCATCCCATTCCATAGCACCACCTACAGGATTATTCCATACAGATTGTGAGCCTTTGCCAGATTGTTTTCCAGGAGCATTATTTACTAAATATAGCCTATCTGAAAATTTTGGATCCATTTTTAATACTTTCACATTTTCAAAAGGAGTTCCTCTTTGATCAGTACTTCCACTTGGTTCTATGCTAACCCCTGGAGTTGTAATTTTATAAATCTCATCAATGACTTTTTGACTTTTACCATTTGCAGTTTTAGTATAACTTACCTTTACTGTATTTAAATAAGAAGGATAAAGTCCAAAAATAGGAATTCCACCATAAGTCTTAGCCATTTTAGAATTCACATTATAAGAAATAGTTTGACCATTTGGTTTAGGAACAATGGTTACTTTTATATCACTTAAGACATAACCATTATCCATAATAATAGCGGTCAAAGGAGACAATCCATAAGGATTCATTTTAATCGCACCTATTTGTCCTTGAATTTGCCAATCTATTTTCGCTCCACTAGGACCACCCATGGCCATTAAAGCATTAGGTGCAAGTAGGGTAGAACCCGCCAAAAGTGCCATACAAAGAGTTTTGCTAAGTCTCATGATCAATCCTTTAAAATTATTCAAGCCATCCTAAGATAGCTTAATAAAATTTTAATAATACACAACAAAAATAATTTGTTGCGTATTTTAAGAGTATCTTTAAATGACTTGATTTAAATGATTTAAACTAGCTATATTTTGATTTGGATTTTTTGGTTCGCCTATAAATTTAAGCACCAAAACCAAAATAACAATCACCAATGCAAAAATTTTAGCATTAGGTTTATTTTTATCTAAAACATAGACTATAAACATTGCAAAAAGCACAATAAAACAACATAAAAATGCTATAAGACAGCAAATTGCCATATTCATAAACTTTAAACTAGGAATCAAATACCAACCATTGCTATAAAGCCCATTTTCAAAATTAGGTGGAGTTCCTATAAAAAATTTTTGAAAAGCATTAAGATGATTATAAGCATTTTCTGGAACTACAGGGGTATCCATCCCACATTCTCCTGTTGGCAAAAACCAACTAGGAGCCCACTCATGCAAAGGTAAATTAAATGGATAAATAGGAATTTCACGACATCCATCTACACCTGCAAAAGGATTTTCAGAATGAACCACTTCATGAATATGATTTAAAGTTATACAATGCTCCAAGCCAAGCCAAATTCCATAAAAAGCTAAGCCATAAGAAAAAATTTTTATAATATTATTTTTAGGGTTGATTAATGCAATCATACCACCTATAGCCATAACAAGCATATCAAATCTTATATACACACATTGTTCGCAAGGTTCCATAAAAAGATATTCTTGAAATAAAAAATGCGCTATACAAGTAAGCCCTATAGTAACTATAATCAAAATTAACCAAGGTTTGCGCGTATCTTGCCATTTGGAAAGTGAAAAATTTCTGCAATTATCTTTCATTTTTATACAACTCATTTTTGCTTGCTAAGTTCTTTAGTAATTTCAATCAAAGCCTCTGGAGAGTTGATTGCACTTGGAACGATTTGATATTTTCCATTAACAACAAAAGCAGGGGTGCCATAATTTTGCGAAATAGGATTGGCAATTTCATAACTTTTTAAAAGCTCTGCAGCCTCTGGAGTTTTTAAGAAATTTTCAAAATCAGCTTTACTTACATTCATTGCTTTTAAACCGACACTATAAAAAGCTTCAGGATTTTTACCATTTTCCCATCTTTGTTTTTTCTTAAAATATGCATTAAAATAAGCTTCAGCAACTTTATGAGTTAAGCTATTTTTATCCGTAGGATCAGCTTTATTTACACCATCTTTAAATGCCGCAAAAGCAAAAATTTCATTAGCTTGCTTTCCATAATCTCCCATAGAACTTACAGGATAAAATTTATAAGTTAAATTAGGTAATTTTTCTTTAACTTTACCCATGGTATTAAATTTGTGATGATCATAGCAATGAGTACAGCGATAAGAAAAAATTTCAATCAATGAATTATCAGCGTTAGCAATAGGATTTTTAAGAATTACATATTCTTTACCTTCACTTAATGCACTGGCACTTATACCTGCTAAAAAAGCACATACAACAATAGATCTTGCTAATTTTACTGGAAATTTCATTACCTTCTCCTTGAAATTTGGTTTTGATAAAACTTTTTATTAAGTTTTTATGTAATAACCATTATAAAACTATTAAAATAAAAATATTCTTAAAAATTTTATAACTAAGAATATTTACTTTAACTAAAAATCAAGAATAGGGGATTAAAAAATTTAATGCACAAGTTATCATTTTTATGTATATTTTGATAATAATATAAAATCATTTAATTTTTAAATATTCTTTATAGTTTTCAAGAAAAATAAAATATAATTTTAATTTACAAAATAAAATTATCAATTTTTTACATTATATTTTATGGATAAGTTTATTTCACTCAAAAGGTAAAATCATAAAAGTATGTAAAAATAGTAGCTTAATCTATATCAAAGTAGAATAATCTAGGTGTATATAAAAAAGTTTGAAAATTATAGTTTTCAATACAAAATTATAAATTTTATATATTTTTACCTTTTATCATATCTTTTTATGATTGATATAAGATTTATTTAATAAAAATATTTCAAGCTTTTTGCCTTGCATATAAAAACAAACTTTTTCCTAAAAAAGCTTTTTTTTACTAAGTTAATACTAAAATACCTTTTCTAGTTAAAAAGCTAAAATTTTAGATTTAGGAAAAGTTTTTATGAAATACCCTTTAGATTGTGAAGAAAATTTTGAAAAATCATTCTTATTTTGGTTAGCAAAATATGTAAAATTTAAACTCAACTCACTATCTAATAAAGAGTTAAAAAATCCACAAGCTTTAGCAGAAGTTAATTTTGCTCTTACAAAAGGTGTAAAAAATATTGATGAACTTGACGCTCTAGCAAAAAAAGCAAGAAATGCTGGTTTAAGTGGAGTTAATACTTATTTTAATCCTTTAAAAAAAGTATTTGAATATTTAAATTTTTATAAGCTTTACTCTTTAAAACAGATTGATGAAGAACTCATTATAGAAGTTTTAGCAAGTATAACAGGTGCTTTATCAGATGCAAGCAAAAAAAATTACCGTATTGCTGTGATTAATTTTTTTGATTTTTTAGACAAGCAAAATGAAGAAGATGAAAAAGCACATATTTTCGATATCAATCTTAAAAACTGGGCAGGTATAGCAGGTTCTAAAGGGGTAAAATTACCTGAATTTATGAGTGAAGAAGAACTTAAAAAATTTCTTGATGCTATTGAAAATGCAGATTTTAAAAACAATACCATACGCAATAAACTTATTATTAAAATCATCATTTTTACAGGCATACGGGTAAGCGAAGCTATCAATATCAAAATGGGTGATATTAGCGAAGAAAACGATCTTTATATCATAAGAATAAGAGCTAAAGGCAATAAATATCGTGTTGTAATGATAAAAAAAGAACTTATTTACGATTTGCTTAAAAATGTAAGTATTAATTATATGAGCAAAGACGCCCTGCTTTTTGTCAATAAAAAAGGCACTCCACTGACCCAATCTTATGTCAGTCGCATAGTAGAACAGCTTTTATTTCGTGCAGGAATTCGCAAACAAAAAAATGGTGCTCACATGTTGCGTCATACTTTTGCCACTCTACTTTATAAAAAGCAAAAAGATTTAGTTTTAGTTCAAGAAGCTTTAGGGCATGCGAGTTTAAATACCTCAAGAATTTACACTCATTTTGATAATGATAAATTAAAACTTGCCGCACAGGTTGCAAAGGAATTAAGTGACTCTTGAAAACTATGCTGTTTTTGGTGGATATTTTTACTATGATTTAAAACACACTTTAAAAGCCTTTAACCACAAAGAAAGTAAAAAGTGCTTTAAATTTATAGAAAAATATAAAAATGATTTTTATATTTTAATGCTTGCTGATTATGAGCTATATAGATATTTTCAAGATAAAAATTTCACAAGTAAAAAAGCTTATTTGTCTATATTTGCTTTTAAAAAAAGAAAAAAATTTCAAAAAGAAGATATTGATGAAGAAAAATTTATTCCTGAATTTATAAATTTTTTAGATCAAGATAATTACAAAGAAAATTTCATCAAGGTTAAAGAGGCAATCTCCAAAGGAAGAGTTTATCAAATCAACCTCACTCAAAATTTTAAATTTCATAGCAAAATGGATTCTTTTGAACTTTTTAAACTTTTGCTTTCTAGACAAAATACTGAATTTAAAGCTTTTATAAAAGATGAAACAAGAGAAATTTTGTCCTTCTCACCTGAACTTTTCTTCAAGACCAAAAAAAGAAAAATATTTACAAAACCTATGAAAGGCACAATTAAGCGTGATAAAGATCCTATAAAAGATGAAGAAAATAAAACCTTCTTGCAAAATGATACAAAAAATCTAAGTGAAAATGTTATGATTTGCGATCTTTTACGCAACGATCTTTCAAAAATCATCACAAAAAAAAGCTTAAAAACCAAACTTTTTGAAATTCAAAGTCATCCTACTTTACATCAAATGACTTCAAGCGTACAAGGAAAACTTAAAAAAAATATTTCTTTATATCAAATTTTTAAAGCTCTCTTTCCTTGCGGTTCTATTACAGGTGCTCCAAAGCTTGAAAGCATTAAATTTATTGAAGAATTAGAACAAAGAGATCGTGGTATTTACTGCGGAACTATAGGTTTAATACACAAAAATAAAAATAAATTTAGCGTAGCCATACGCACCTTAGAAAAACAAGATGAAATTTATACTTATAGCACCGGTAGTGGCTTGGTTTGGGACTCAAAATTCAAAGATGAATTTGAAGAATTAAAACTTAAAAGCGCGATCTTAAATCCTTGTGATTTTCATCTTTTTGAAACCATGTATTTTAAAAATTCTCAAATTTTATTTTTAAAAGAACATTTATTAAGGCTTATAAATTCAGCTCTTAAATTTAATTTTAATACTCACAACATCTTTAAAGATTTTTATAATATTTTAAATCAAAAAAGTTCTTATAAAGAATATCAAAATTTTACACTTTTTAAACTCGATGAAAAAATTTTTCACAAAAAACACTCTTTATTTTATCATTTTCCCCTACCCTTTAAAAATCCACACAAAGAAGGAATTTTAAAACTGATTTTATATAAAGACGGAAGATATGAATTCCAACAAAGCGCCTTAAAACAAAATTCAAACGATATTTTGCTTTTAAGTGATGATAAAATTAACTCAAAAAGTGACAATCTCTATCACAAAAGCTCTTTGCGTACTTTTTATAATCAACACTCATACAAATGGCATCAAAACTTGTGTTACGACATAGCTTTTTTTAACGAAAAAGATGAACTTTGTGAAGGCTCAAGAACCAATCTCATCTTAGAAAAAAACGCTCAGTTTTATACTCCACAAATTCAAAGCGGTATGTTAAATGGAGTATATAGAAATTTCTTAATCAATCTTGGTTTGATAAAAGAAAAAGCATTATTTAAGCAAGATTTATTTGAAGCAGAAAATATTTATTGCATTAATTCCGTGCGTGGTTTAAAAAAGGTAAAATTACAATGAAGAAAATTTTATTTATAGATAATTATGATTCTTTTAGTTACACCATCATCTATTATCTTAAAGAACTTGGTTTTGAATGTAAAGTGATAAAAAATGACGCCTTTAAAAAAGCTAAAGAATTAGAAAAATTTGATTTTACTCATCTTATCATTTCTCCTGGCCCTCATTCTCCCAAGGAATCTAAATTAAGCCTAAAAGCAATCAAATATTTTAAAAAAAATAAAAAAATTTTAGGTATATGTTTAGGACATCAGTGTATAGCTAAAGTTTTTGGCGGTAGCATTTCTAAAATGCAAAATCCTACGCATGGTAAAATTTCTAAACTTTATTTTAAAAAAGATCCTATTTTTAAGGGTATTAAAAAAGAAATTGAAATTTGCTTATATCATTCTTTGTATATCAGTTCTATGCCTAAAAAATGCAAAATTTTAGCTCATAATTCAGAAAATATCATTATGGCAATTAAACATAAAAAATATCCTATTTATGGATTGCAATTTCACCCTGAAGCAGTTTTAACGCAAAAAGGCAAAAAAATACTTAAAAATTTTATGAAACTTTAAACTTTTTTGCATTTAAAATATAAATATGAAAATCTAAAATAAAATATCCTTAAAATAATTATCATTAATATAAATTTATAAATAAAAAAACCGATAACAATATAAATTAATTTAAAAAGATTTAAGATGAAAATAGATACTTTGACAAAAAATTTTAGCAATTATCAAACACAAATAAACAAAGACAATGATTTGGTAAGTAATGTTCATAGTGACAATGTGGTTAAAATTCAAATTTCAGATGAAGCAAGAAGTTTAAGTCAAACAAATTCAAAAAATGAAAAAAATATGAAATCAAAGTAAGTCAAGAAAAAATAGAAAACCACAAAGACCAAAATTCCATCCAAAGTAGCAAAGGTGGCGTAAATCCCGCATTAGAGGCTTTAATAGCAAAATTAGCTGAAATTTTAGCTAAAATTGCAGAACTTACTCAAAAAATGACAAACGCTAACGAACAAATGAAAACGACATTTCAAAAACAAATTGATGTGCTAAAATCTCAAGCAGATGTAATTCAAGCTCAAATTCAAGAACTCCAAAGCCAACAAGCTTGATTATATTTTTTCAAAAGTTTAAGAATGCTATAATGATGCATTTTTAAACTTTTTCAAGGAAAAATATGACTTATCTAGAAATCGAAGGCACAAATCATCTAAGCGGAAATGTTACAATAAGCGGAGCAAAAAATGCTACCCTACCCTTGATCGTTTCAAGTATACTTGCTAAAAATGAAGTAAAAATCAACAATGTTCCTAATGTTGCTGATACAAAAACTCTTATATCTTTGTTAGAAAATTTAGGAGCTAAAGTCAATTTTCAAAACAATAGTGCTTTATTAAACACAAACACTCTTAATCAAACCATAGCCAAATATGACATTGTGCGCAAAATGCGTGCTTCCATACTTACTCTAGGGCCTTTGCTTGCTCGTTTTGGGCATTGTGAAGTATCTTTGCCTGGTGGATGTGCCATAGGACAAAGACCTATTGACTTGCATCTTTTAGCCTTGGAAAAAATGGGGGCAAATATACAAATCAAACAAGGCTATGTCGTAGCTAGTGGAAATTTAAAAGGTAATGAAATTCTTTTTGATAAAATCACGGTTACAGGTAGTGAAAACATCATCATGGCAGCAGCTTTAGCTAAAGGTAAAACCAAACTCTTAAATGTTGCAAAAGAACCTGAAGTAGTTCAACTTTGCGAAGTTTTAAAAGACGCAGGACTTGAAATCAAAGGCATAGGTACAGATGAACTTGAAATTTATGGCAGCGATGGAGAACTTTTAGAATTTAAAGAATTTAGCGTTATACCTGATAGAATTGAGGCAGGAACTTATCTTTGTGCAGGGGCTATTACAAATTCTAAAATTACTTTAGATAAAGTTAACGCCACTCATATTAGTGCAGTTTTAGCAAAACTTCATCAAATGGGTTTTGAAACTTTGATTACAGAAGATAGTATCACCCTACTTCCTGCTAAAGAAATTAAACCTGTAGAAATCATGACAAGTGAATATCCAGGCTTTCCAACCGATATGCAAGCGCAGTTTATGGCACTAGCTTTAAAAGCTAATGGAACTAGTATTATTGATGAAAGACTATTTGAAAATCGTTTCATGCATGTAAGTGAACTTTTAAGAATGGGTGCGGATATTAAACTCAATGGTCATATTGCTACTATAGTAGGCGGAAAAGAACTTAACGCTGCTGATGTCATGGCTACAGATTTGCGCGCTTCTTCAGCCCTTATCTTAGCAGCTCTTGCAGCTAAAGGTACAAGCAAAGTCCATAGAATTTATCATCTTGATAGGGGTTATGAAAATTTAGAAGAAAAATTTAAAGATTTGGGTGTGAAAATCACAAGGCTTGAAGAATGAAAAATATCTTTGAAACCTTAAAAGACTTAGAAGATCAAATTTCATGTTTAGATGAAAGTGAGCTTATTAGCCTTGAAAAAGCAAAGGATAGAATTTTAGCTAAAGATTTATACGCTAGAAAAAATCTACCTAGTTTTGACAATGCTGCTCTTGATGGCTACGCTTTTAATTATACTGATATCAATGAGGCTTTGGAGATTAAAGGGACTATTTTTGCAGGAGATAAAAATTTTTATACAGTTGCTAAAAATGAATGCTATAAAATCATGACAGGGGCTAAAATTCCCAAAAATGCTGATACTATCTTAATGCTAGAAGATGAGTATATAGAAGAAAATAAACTCATCATTAAAAAAGCTCCTAAACAATACAATGCCTATCGCTATAAAGGCGAAGAATTAAAAAAAGGTGAAATTTTACTTCAAAAAGGTGCCAAACTTAATGATAAACATATCGCCCTGCTTGCTTCTCAAGGGCTTTATAAAATAGAAGTCATAAGAAAAATTCGCATAGGTATTTTTTCAAGTGGAAATGAGCTAAAAGAACCTTGGCAAGAATGCGATGAAGAAAGTATTTATAATGCTAATGCTTTGCCTTTACTAACTATGCTTCAAAATGCTTCTTATTTGGGTATTATTAAAGATGATTTTAAAAGCACTAAAGAGGCTTTAGAAAATACAAATTTTGATCTTTTAATCACTTCAGGAGGTGCAAGCGTTGGCGAGGCTGATTTTATGGAAAAAGCTTTAGATGAATTAGGCTTTACTTCGCTTTTTAAAGGACTAAAAGCACGCCCTGCAAGACCTACTAAGCTTTATCAAAAGGGTGAGAATTTCGTATTGATTTTACCAGGAAATCCTATGGCAGCTTATCTTTCTTGTTTTATTTTTGCTAAAAAAATTATTGCTTTATTAAGTGGAAACCTAGACAATCCTTTAAAATTTCATGCTACAATGGGTATGGATTTAAAGCTTAAAAGTGGAAGAAACAATCTCATTTTAGGAAATTTAGAAAAAGATATTTTTACACCATTTAATGAAAATAAATTTGGATCTGGTATGATACTTCCACTTATTAAAAGTGAGTTTTTACTTATAAGTGAAGAAAATACAGGTGAATTAAAAAAAGGTGATGAAATCACGCTTTTAAAAATATAATGTTTGTGTTTTTCACAAACATTAGCTTAATTTATCCTCATCATCATGATCATGGATATATTGTTCATCATTTTCCAAGGTATCAACAAAACGCCCTATCCTTTCCCAGCGAACATTTTTATCTTTATCCCAAGAGAAATATACAAACCAAGGTTTACCTACTATCAACCTATAAGGAACAGAACCCCAAAAACGACTATCATAAGAATAATCACGATTATCACCCATCATGAAATACTCATTTTCAGGTACATCAAAAACATAAGCATTTCCGCCGCTAAAACCTATATGATTTCCAAGTTCTTTAATATAAGTTGGAGACATGGCAAAATCACCTATGCTAAGAAAGCGTAAAATATCGCTTTCTATATCTTTTTTTGGATCATAATGAATACCTTTTTGTTTATAAGGTTCTTTTACATAAATTTGCCCTCCAAGAGTAACAAGATCATTTGGATAATGTTCTTTCATAAATTCATCACCCTCATGCATTCTTACATAAAGTGTTTTATTTGCATAAACTATCCTATCTCCTCCTGTGCCTACACAACGCTTTACAAAGTGTTCTTTTTCATTTCTAGGATTTCTAAAAACAACTATATCTCCTCTTTGTGGCCCTTGTGCTTTTATCAAATGCCCATCTTTATTAAAATCCGGCAAAACAGGAATTTCCAACCAAGGAATATGAGGAGTTGGGATACCATAGCTAAATTTTTTAACAAATAAAAAATCCCCTACCAATAAGGTGTTTTTCATAGAACCAGAAGGAATAACAAAAGCTTGTATAAAGAAAAAAATCACCAAAAGAACAATAACTACAGTTCCAGTCCAAGACTGTGAAAATTTATATAATTTCTTTAAAATTTCCATAGATTTTCCCTAATTAAGTCTATTTTTAGCAGATTTAACTGTGTTTTCTAAAAGCATGGCTATAGTCATAGGACCTACTCCACCTGGAACAGGAGTTATATAACTAGATTTTTTAGATACCTCTTCAAAATCCACGTCTCCAACTATCTTTCCACTTTCAAGACGATTGATTCCAACATCAACAACAATCACTCCTTCTTTTACCATATCCGATCGAAGTAAATTCACACAACCTGCTGCTACTATAATCAAATCAGCTTGCCTAGTATAAAGGCTCAAATCTTTGGTTTTAATATGACAAACGCTTACTGTAGCTCCAGCGTTTAAAAGCATAGTAGCCATAGGACGACCTACTATATTTGAAGCACCTATAATAACAGCGTCTTTTCCTTCTAAATCAATTTCATAAGCCTTCAAAAGCTTCATAACTCCAAGTGGAGTACAAGGCAAAAACCCACTTTCTAAGCCTAAATTTAAATATCCTACATTAATAGGATGAAAGCCATCAACATCTTTACTACTTATAATACTTTCGAGTATTAAATCTTTACAAATATGATCAGGTAAGGGAAGCTGAACCAAAATTCCATGAACACTATCATCGTGATTTAAGGTATTAATCAATGCCAAAAGTTCATTTTGTGTAGTATTTTCATTAAGATGATAAACTAAAGATTTAATTCCACATTCTTCACAGGCTTTAGCCTTAGATTTTACATAAGTTTGACTTGCAGGATTATCTCCAACCAAGATAACAGCTAAACAGCTTTCAATCCCTTTGCTTTTCAAAAATTGATTTTTTTCTTTTAATTCTTCTTTGATTTTTGCGCTTAAAGCTTTACCATCAAGCAAAGTCATTATTTTCCTTCTATAAATTTAATCACTTTTTTAAAGTAAAAATTGTATCATATTAAAACTTCATTAACAAGGTGAAACTTTGAAAATTGTTTTAATGTTTTTTTTATTTAGTATCAGTCTTTTTGGTGCTGATTTTATCACTCTTAAAGAATACTCTAAAATGCTTTATGAAAATCCAAGGGGCATTAGTTGTAAAGAATGTCATGGAGCAGATGGAAGCGAACAAATTTTAGGATATTATATGAAAAATGGTATTAAAACAGCTTATAAAGTTCCAAGTATACAAAATCTTAGTTTTGAGAATTTTAAAAATTCTCTTAATCAGAGTAAAGACGCAAAATCAATCATGCCAAATTACTCTTTAACAAATGATGAAATTGTAACTTTATATAATTACATCAAGCAATTTAGCAAGGAAGAAAAATGACAAACAAAAAAGCTTTTAAAGAAGCGTGTAAATTCATCGCAGGTGGTGTAAATTCTCCAGTTCGTGCTTTTGCAAATGTTCAAAGTGAGCCAAAATTTATTTCCCATGGAAAAGGTGCTTATATTTTCGATATAGATGGAAATTCTTATATAGACTATGTTCAAAGCTGGGGGCCTTTGCTTTTTGGACATTGCGATAAAGATATACAAAAAGCTTGTCAAAAAGCACTTCACAAAGGTTCAAGTTTTGGAGCTCCGACTTTATTAGAAACTGAACTTGCCAAGCTTGTTTTATCTGATTTTCCTCATTTAGAAAAGATCCGCTTTGTAAGCAGTGGAACAGAAGCAACCATGAGTGCTATTCGTCTTGCCCGTGGTTTTACTAAAAAAGATAAAATTTTAAAATTTGAAGGATGTTATCACGGGCATTCTGATTCATTATTAGTGAGTGCAGGAAGTGGTGCTACTACTTTTAACTCTCCTAGTTCTTTGGGTGTTTTAGAAGATGTAGCTAAACACACTTTAGTAGCAAAATATAATGATATAAATAGCGTTAAAGAGCTTTTTGAAAAAAATAAAGATATTGCATGTGTTATCATTGAGCCTATTGCTGGAAATATGGGATTAATTCCAGCTAAACAAGATTTTTTGGAAGAACTTACTAAGATCTGTAAAAACAATCAAACTCTGCTGATTTTTGATGAAGTAATGAGTGGATATAGAGCATCTTACCTTGGTTCCTATGGAATCAATCATATCCAAGCAGATATAATTACTTTTGGTAAGGTAATAGGAGGTGGTCTACCTGCAGCAGCGTTTGCTTCTAGAGCTGAAATTATGGATATTTTAAGTCCTTTGGGTGGAGTTTATCAAGCAGGAACTTTAAGTGGAAATCCTTTAGCAATGGCTGCAGGCATAGCAAGTCTTACAAAAGCCAAAAAGAAAACCAAGCTTTATGACAAGCTTGGAAAATTAGCAAAAAAACTTACTCAAGGAATGAAAAAACTAGCAGATGAAAAAGGACTTCCGCTGCAAGTTTGTCATGTAGGTTCTATGTTTGGATACTTTTTCACCAAAAATCCTGTATCAAACTACCAAGATGCATTAAAATCTGATCTAGCATTATTTTCAAAATTTCACAAAAATATGCTTGAAAATGGAATTTATTTAGCACCTTCTCAATTTGAAACAGGCTTTATATGTTCAAAAATGGATGATAAAATTGTAGATACAACATTAGAAGCTGTTAGGGAAAGCTTTAAAAGAATATGAGCAATATTTTAAAAGAAGAAAAAAATCACTTAGAAAATTCCAACAGCAAAAGACAAAAAATCATTCGCAAAACTCTTGAAGCTGCGGATGGTTTAAGTCTTGGCATCTCTATGGTTGTTGCTGTATTTATAGGTGTGGGAATAGGATATTTGCTTAAAAAATTTACTCCTTATCCTTGGCTTTTTTGGCTTGGAGTTTTTTGGGGGATCAGTGCTGCTATACTTAATGTTTACAAAGCTTATAAAGTTCAAGTAAAAAGCTATGAAGAATTTAAAGAAAGAGATAAGTTGATCAAAGAAAAAATTCAAAAAGAAAAGAATAAATAATGGAACATAAAAAAGCTCTATTTTATATTTTTGCCATTATTCATTTATTTTTTTGGATCATATTTTCATCATTAAATCATTTTAAATTAGATACATTTTTAAGCTATGAAATAGCTTTTTTTAGTGTTTTATTGATTATTTTTACTTCTTATTTAAATTATAAAAAAGTCATTATAAAAAAATCAAAAAATTATGAAAAAGATTTTAATTTCATTTCATCGCTTTTTATCAAAAAAAAACAAAATTTATCAAAAATTATTCATTTTAAAGTTCTAAAAGACGATTTAAAGCCAAATATTAAAGAGAAAATCCATTTTTTTGCTATGTTTTTTACTCTCTTTAAATTGATGGCTTATGTGATATTGGTTGCTGGATTTTTATTTTTACATCGCCAAGATAAATTAGATATCTTTGCTTATATTTGTGGAATTTCATCCTTGCTAGTTTGTGTGTTTATTTTTATTTTATATATAAAAAAGTATGAGTCCAAAAAAAATTATTAAATCAATGACAGCACTTTTTGCTGGTATGGCATTTTTATTTGCAGGTAATGCCTTGATAGTAAGCTCTATAGGTGTTATATTAAAAGAAAACGGAGAAAGTTCTTTAGCTGTTGGAGTGGTAAGTTCTTGTTTTTTTATAGGCGCTCTTGTTGGAACCATCAGTGCTCATAAAATTATTTCTCGTATAGGTCATATACGCTCTTTTGGGCTATTTGGGGCTATTTTTGGAATTTCAGCTATGCTTCATACAGTAAGCGAAAATCTTATTTTTTGGGCTATTTTAAGATTTTTCATAGGGATTTGCTACTATGGTCTTTTAATGGTCATAGAATCATGGCTTAATGAAAAAAGCAAAAATGCCATTCGATCTAGAATTTTAGGTTTTTATGAAATTGTTTTTTATCTTGCTTTTGGTATTGGAGTTTTAATCATAGCGTTAAATTTAAGCAAACATAGTGTATTTATTCTCAGTGCAACTTTAATTTTACTTTCATCTTTGCCTTTAAATTTGATTAAAATCAAAGAACCTGTTTTGCCCGCATCAAGTCCTATTTCTATACCTAAAATTTTTGATATAGCCCCTTTGGCTATCGTCACAAGCTTTATAGCCGGAATGCTTATAAATGGCTTTTTTTCTATGGCATCTTTATTTATACTTTTGCAAGGTTTTGATGCAAAAGCGGTTTCTTATTTTATATTTTGTGGGGTTTTAGGTGGTTTTATTGCACAAACCATCATAGGAACTATTTCAGATAAACTTGGTCGCAAATTTGCCATTATCACTTGCGCAAGCATAGGATTTATCACTATGCTTATATTTATCTTTTTTAAACTTCACTTGCATATGCAATATTTTTTAGGAATTACTCTAGGTATAGGAATATTTTGTTTATATGCTTTAGCACTTGCTAGAGCAAATGATGTTTTAGTAAGCAAAAATAAAGGCGTAGAGTTAGGTCGTGGTGTTCTTTTTTGCTATTCTTTGGGCTCTTTGTTTGGCCCTTTAATTTTAGGTTTTTTAATGCAATACTTTGAAATCAAAGGTTTTATATGGTTTTATATAGTTTCTTTAGCATTTTTAATTCTTTTTGCTATCAATAAACCAAATATTTTAAATAAAAAATTTAAGAAAAAGCCTGGAAATATGGTGATATTTGATGATTAATACTCAACTAGCAAGTCAAATTGCCAATACGCAAAAAAATGATTTAAAAGTAGATAACTCTACTTCAAAAGATAAAACAAATTTAAAGGACAATCCAAAAGAAGCACTTGCACAAGCTTTAAAGCAAAACTTAGGTTTAAGCAAGGACGCTAGTAGTGAAGAAATACTAGCAAAATTTGTTCAAAATGAAACAGGCACCAAATTAAAAGAACTTGTTAATAAACTTTTAGATCAAATCAATGCTCAAAAAAATCCCGATTCCCCTGTACTTAAACAAGGAAAAAATTTAAATTTAGCTCCTAATTTTGCTAATGAATTAAAAACTTTAAGCACAGAACTTGCAAAAAGCGATACTTTTACACAAGTTTTAGACAGATTAAATCAAATTTTAAAACCTGCCAGTGAAATAAAAAACAATAACTTAGCTCCTTTGTTTAAAAATTCAGGCGTATTTTTAGAAGCTAAATTAAAAGATGCTCTAAACGAAGAATTACTACCCAAAAGTTTTCACTCTCTTTTAAGTACAATCAAAGGTCTTAGTAGTGAAAAACTAAGTATTCAGATAGCCCAACTTGCAAATGCAAATTTAAACCCAAAAGACACTTTAAAAGAATTAAAAAATATTATTAATTCTAGCAAAAATGAAAATAAGCAAATTTTAAATCAAAGTTCTTTTAAAGCACTTTTAAATTTAAGTTCTAAATTGGAAAATTTTAAAAATTATATAAGTAAAAATCCCAGTCATGCTCAAGAAAAAATCACCCCTATAGCTAATAAAATTTTAAAAGAATTAAATTCCATCAAAAATGATTTTTTCAAAGCTCTTAATAAGCCAGAAAATTTAATGATAAAAGATCCAAACATCCTTAAGCAAACTGCTACCGCCTTTGAAAAACTTGAAAATACTTTAAAAAATATACTAGGCAATCAATCTTCTAAAATACAAGATAAAGAAAATATTTTAGAAAATCTTTTAAGTAACAAAGAAAATATCAAAGAAGAAAAACTTAATCATAACACAAAAAACCAAGATGAAGAAAAACATATAAAAGCATCAAAAGAAGATGAAAATTTAGATTCTGGTATAAAAACCCATGAAGAAGATACCCAAGATACAAAAAATGATATTCAAAACAATGAAACAGAAAATAAGCCAGATAATGATATAAAAAATTCTACTCTAAACCAAGAAAAAATTAAAGATGAAAAACAAGAAAAATCAAAAGAAAATATCAAAGAAAATCCAAAATTTTATGAAACAAAAATAGAAAACAAAACTTCAATCAATACAAATACCAACACTTCAAATCCTAACACAAACAATACGCAAAATTTAAATAATACTCAAAATATTCAATCTAACAATAACCAAACTATGCAAAATATTTTTAAAAATCAGGAATTTATAAAACAAAATACTGTAAAAAATTTAGCATTTAATGTAGAAAATTTAGATCTAGAACAAGTGCAAGATTTAAGTAAAAATTTAAACAATCTTTCTCGTAGACTTAATGAAAGCTTGAAAGAACTTGAACCCTATACTCAAAATGCCAAGCTTAATCAAGCAGAACTTAAAAATCTCGAACACAAACTCAATCTTTCTACCAAAGATCTAGCGCAAATTAAACCAAAAACAGAACAAGATATAGCTGAATCTTTACATCATGATGTAAAATCAACACTTTTGCAAATTTCAAATTTAGCTAAAAATGAAGGCAATGAAGCTGTATACAATCAAGCTAATCGTCTTTTAGCGCAAATTGAAATCAATCAGCTTATGTCTTTAGCTAATGATTCTATAAATACTTATCTGCCTTTTTCTTGGGATGATTTAAATGATTCTAAAATTATGTTTAGACGCGGAAAAAAGGACAAATTTTTTGCTCAGATTAAACTCGAATTTGCAAAACTTGGGGATTTAGAAATTCTTATTTCTTTAAATAATGAAAAATATATAGATATTAATATTATGGCAGAAAATATTGAATTTAGAAAAACCATCTATGAAAATGCCCATGAGCTTAAAAGAAATATCAATAAAGCAGGACTTTTAAGTGCAAATTTCTTTGTAGGTGATATCATAAGAAGTAAATTTGATACTAGAAATATGAAAAATTTAGATCTTGAAATGGGTATGGATAAAAAAGTATGAGCAAAATTAAAAGATCGATTAAAAAAGCTGTAGCTCTAGGCTATCAAAAAGAAAAAAACTCTGCACCAAAAGTGCTTGCAAGTGGCAAAGGCGAAAGTGCTGCTAAAATTATTTCTTTAGCCAAGGAACACGGAGTTCCTATTAAAGAAGATGAAGATTTAATAGAAATTTTAAGCAAACTTGACTTAGGCGATGAAATTCCACCTAATATGTATAAAGCTGTAGCTGAAGTTTTTGCCTTTATCTATCAAATGGCAAATAAAACTCCTAAAAACTAATCCGCTATTTTTTCTCCAAATTTAATACCCTGCCCTGCTTTTAAATTAAAAGTTAAAAGTCCTTTTTGAGAGATTAAAACTATAGTAGAACCCAGTTCAAAATTTCCTAGTTCTTCGCCTTTTTTTAGATTTAAATTTTCATATTTTCTAGTAAAATTATGAGAAATTTTAGCATTGGTTTGTATGCTTATATCAAAATTAAAACGCATTTTTCCTACATTTTGCGCTCCTACAAAAACAAGCCAAAAAATACCTTTTTCATTTTGACATTTCAAACTTACTCTTTCATTTTTTACATATAAATTGCTAATGCGTTCTAAATGTTTTTCATTTACACTATAAAGCACTCCACTTGTGTAAGTTGCGCTTAAAATTTGCATATCACAAGGGCTGTGATAACGATGATAATCTTTTGGAGAAAGATAAATATTGACATAATCGAGCCCATTTTTAAGTTCATCTTTTTCAAAACTATCTTTTAAAAGCTCCTCAACGCTATAAGTATGTCCTTTTATAGAAAAAGCAAAATGTTCTTCATTTGCCAAAAAAGTACTTCCACACTCTAAAATTTTACCATCGCTTGGGCTGATAAAGCCCTCTTCAAGTTTTCTTGGAATTTGCAAAGTTCTTGTAAAAAGAGCATTTAAACTCTCGTATTCACAAGGGGCTTTAAATTCACTCATATCGATATTAAAATACTTAACATAATTTTCATTAATAACTTTTTGTATCATTTTAGGAAATTTAACCCCTGCTACAAAACCAAAAAGTCTCGAACTTTCTTTCGAAAAACTCATTTTTTTCCTTTTAAATTTAAAATCACTATTTCACTTGGGGCAAAAACTCTAAGACTTGGTCCCCAAAATCCTGCTCCACTGCTCACATAAAGCTTAGTTTTTTCTCCTAAATCATAAAGCCCATGAACAAAACCTTGCTGAAGTTTAACTAAAAACATAAAAGGAAAAATTTGTCCTCCATGAGTATGCCCGCTTAAAACAAGATCAAAATCACTTAAATCATAAAGCAAAGCTGTTTTGGGTTGATGTGTGAGTAAAACACTAGGTTTGCTTGTATTTAAATCCACTTTTATTCTTGCTAAATCAGGAGCATATAAACCCTTATCAAGTCCGGCTAAATCCCCAAGTCCAGCAATATTTATAAAATCTAAATCTAAATTTTGATTGACTAAAATTTTCATATTAGTATGTTTTCTAAGCAAATCCAAAACTTCATTGATACCATGATAATACTCATGATTTCCCAAGGCATAAAAAGTTCCATAAGTGGAATTAAAATCATTAAGTTTTGAGATGTAATTTTTTAAATCTTTAGGATTAGTATCAATCAGATCTCCTACTATTACAACCATATCAGGACTTTGCAAATTCACTTTAGTGATGAGCTTATCTAAAAAATTTTCATGCAAATTTTTACCCAAATGTATATCAGTAAGCATGACAATTTTTAAATCTTGTTTAAGATTTGGTATTTCAACATCAACACTCTTTACTTCAGGTGTTTTTAGAGCATTATTTATACTTATATAAATTAAAAACACACTTAAAACTATAAGAGAAAGCTCAAAAATCAAACGCAAAATAAGATTATATTTTTTATCTCTTTTACCCATAAGAGCTAAAATCAATTTAATAAAATCCCAAGCTAAAGTCATAAAAAACAAACAATAAGTCGGCGCATAAAGCATGGCTAAAATTTCATACCAAGTATCACTTAAATATTCATCTCTACGAAATATTAAAAACACAGCTTGGGCTAAAAAAAGCACAATAAAAATAAAGGCAAAAATTTTATAAAAATACTTAAAAAGAGTAATTTTCTTGATTAATCTTTTATAAATATAAACATTTGCTAAGCCAAAAATCAATAATACAATGAAAAAAAAAATTAAAAATATCATAAAAGTATTATAACCAAGTAAAATTAAATATCCGTATAAATTTTTCTGTTATAATAAACTTTTAAATAATTTTAAAGGCTATAAAATGTACCGTTTTGCACCTTCTCCCACAGGTGATATGCACATAGGAAATTTACGCGCAGCAATTTTTAATTATATCTGTGCAAGACAAAAAAATATGGATTTTATCTTACGTATTGAAGATACTGATAAGGCTAGAAATATAGCAGGAAAAGAAGAAGAAATCAAAGAAATTTTAAATCTTTTTGGTATTTCATGGCAGCATTACTATATACAAAGTGAAAATTTAAAATTCCATCGCCAAATGGCTTTAAAACTTATAAGTGAAAAGAAAGCTTTTGCTTGTTTTTGCACCGAAGAAGAACTTGAAGCAAAAAAAGAGCTAGCTAAAAAACAAGGTAAAGCTTATCGCTACGATGGCACTTGTGAAAAACTAGCCGATATCGATGTTTTAGAATGTGAAAAACCCTTTGTTATCCGTCTTAAAAAACCTACTCACACTATGAAATTTACAGATTTTATCAAAGGTGAATTAAGTTTTGAACCTGAAAATATAGACTCTTTTGTGATTATGAGAACGGATAAAACTCCAACTTATAATTTTGCTTGTGCGGTTGATGATATGCTTGAAAATGTTACTTGTATTATACGCGGAGAAGATCATGTTTCAAACACTCCAAAACAAGAACATATCCGCGCAAGTTTAGACTATAACAAAGCCATAACTTATGCGCACTTGCCTATCATTTTAAACGAAGAAGGTGTTAAAATGAGCAAAAGAGAAGCACATTCTTCTGTAAAATGGCTACTTGAAAGTGGAATTTTACCTAGTGCAATCGCAAATTATCTTATCATGCTAGGCAATAAAACTCCTTGTGAAATTTTTACCTTAGAAGAAGCTATAAAATGGTTTGATATTTCTAAAGTTTCAAAAGCTCCAGCAAGATTTGATCTTAAAAAACTTTTGCAAATTAATCGTGAACATATCAAAATGATAAAAGATGATGAGCTTAATAAAACTTTAGATTTAAACAAAGATCTTGCACAACTTGCTAAATTTTACACTCAAGAAGCAAGCACCACAAAAGAACTTAAAGAAAAAATGCGAGCTATTTTCAACACAAAAGACTTTGGAGAGTTTGAAACAGAATGTAAAATTTTAAAAGAACTCTTAAAAGATATTGAACTTTTTGAAAACTATGAAGATTTTAAAAATGAACTTTTAAGCAAAAGCGGCTTAAAAGGTAAAAAATTTTTCATGCCTTTAAGGATAATTTTAACAGGAAATATTCACGGACCTGAGCTTAGCGATCTTTATCCTTATATTAAAAATTTTATTCACGAATTAGCAAGGATTTAATTATGGTTATAGACTCTTTTATTATTTCTATTTTTCAAGTACTACAAATTGTCATTAACATTTATACTTGGATTATTATTATCACGGCACTTTTAAGCTGGGTAAATCCTGATCCTTATAATCCTATAGTGCAAATTTTATATAAACTAAGCTACCCTGCTTACGCCTTAGTTAGAAAAATTCCAACACGCATTGGTAATATTGATCTTGCACCTTTGATTATAGTCTTAGCATTGCAGTTTCTTGGTATTTTTCTTGGGAATATCTTAAGGAGTATATTGTGATAAAAAAAATACTCGTTTTTTTATTTATTTTTTCAAGTTTAAATGCTACACAATATAGCATAGAAAAACTCAAAAAAGAAGAAAATTCACTTGCTAAGGATTATTATATTTATAGGCTTTTAGAAAAAAATAAAATCAGTAAAAAAGATGCACAGGATTTAAATTCTCATATTTTTCGCTATATAGGAAAAATTAAATCCGAACTTGAAAAAATCATCCCTTTAAAGCCTTATATCAACCCAAAATATGCTAAATGCTATACCTATACAGCAAATACTATCTTAGATGCAAATTTAACTTGTCAAAGTGTGCGCTTAAATTCATTAGTTTTTATAGCGAGTTTAAATTCCAAAGACCGAACTACTTTAGCTCAAACCTTTGAAAATCAAAGACCTGATTTGACAAATTTATTGCTAGCTTTTAATACTTCTGATCCTATGAGCTATATGGTACAAAAAGAAGATATTAATGGTTTTTTTAAACTTTATAATTATTCTAAAAAATACGACTTAGATTTAAATACAAGTTTAGTCAATAAACTACCAAACCACATTGGTTTTAAAGATTTTGCACAAAATATTATTATTAAAAAAGAAAATCCAAAATTTAGACATTCTATGCTAGAAATAAATCCTGAAAATGTAAGTGAAGATTCTGCTTTCTATTTAGGAGTCAATGCCTTAACTTATGATAAAACAGAGCTTGCTTATGACTTTTTTAAAAAGGCGGCTCAAAGTTTTAAATCGCAAAGCAATAAAGACAATGCTATATTTTGGATGTGGTTGATTAAAAACAATGAAGAAGATTTAAAAACTTTATCGCAAAGTTCTTCTTTAAATATTTATAGTCTTTACGCAAAAGAACTTACTAACACACCTTTTCCAAAGATAGAAAGCCTTAATCCAAGCAAGAAAAAAAATAATTTTAATATGCAAGATCCTTTTGCTTGGCAAAAAATAAACAAACAAATTCGCGATGCTAATGCAAGTCAACTAGATGTCTTGGCAAAAGAATTTGACACACAAGAAACCTTGCCTATTTATGCTTACATATTAGAACGCAAAAATAATTTTAAAAAACATTATTTTATAATGCCTTATTATGACAATATAAAAGACTATAATAAAACAAGACAAGCTTTAATTTTGGCTATTGCCAGACAAGAAAGTCGTTTTATTCCAACTGCTATTTCAGTTTCTTATGCTTTAGGCATGATGCAATTTATGCCATTTTTAGCCAATCACATAGGAGAAAAAGAATTAAAAATTCCAAATTTCGATCAAGATTTTATGTTTAAACCTGAAATAGCATATTACTTTGGAAATTATCATCTAAATTACCTTGAATCACGTTTAAAATCTCCACTTTTTGTCGCTTATGCTTATAATGGTGGTATAGGATTTACTAACCGTATGCTTGCAAGAAATGATATGTTTAAGACGGGCAAATTTGAACCTTTCTTGTCTATGGAGCTAGTTCCTTATCAAGAAAGCCGAATTTACGGAAAAAAAGTTCTAGCTAATTATATTGTGTATCGACATCTTCTGAACGATAGTATAAAGATTTCGGATATTTTTGAAAATTTAATTCAAAACAAGGCAAATGATCTAAACAAATCTTAGCTACAAGCCTAGTCTCTTCCTTGACACTAGGAAGAGATACTTTAAAATAATCAGTATAGTTGTTTTGTATTATATATTTTAAATACTCATCATCCAGTTTTTCAATATTGGCTTTTTTATTATTGATAAAAACTTCTAAATTTTGAATTTTTAATGTATTTGGAGTAAAAGACAAAGCCAATACATCATCTTTACTTGTTTTATCTAGAATTGGGTTTAAATAAGACATGGTTACAATGGCATTAATCTTATCTTGTGTGATTTTGTATTTTTGAGTAAACATTAAAGTTTGAGATTTTAAATTTGTATCCACAATCGCCTGATCTTTTAAAGAACAAGCTCCAAGCAAAAAAGCACCTAAAATTACACTATAAATTTTCATTCTTTTTCCATATTTTTTAGTATTATTGTAGCCTTTTAACCCTATTTTTTGGTTTAAAAAGATATAATTTTACAAAAAAAATTAAGAGTATATTTTATGAAACAACTTATCATAGCTTTTAGCGGGCCTTCAAATTCAGGAAAAACTACACTTATTACCAAAATAGCTGATAATTTTTTGCAACAAAATTTAAAAGTTTTAATCATTAAACACGATCCTGCCGATAAAGCTCAATTTGATTTTAACGGTAAAGATAGTTTTAAATTTTTTCAAAGTGGAGCTGAAGTCATGGTTTTAAGTCCTACAAGAACAACTTTTTTTTCTCATGAAAATAGAGATATTTTAAAAGCTTTAAAATTAAGCCCTGATTTTGACATTTGTTTGGTTGAAGGATTAAAAACTCTTGATTTACCACGCATTAGTGTATTTTGCAAAGAAATTGATGAAAGTTATTTTACTTTTTCAAACGCCATTGCAAGCTATGAAAAAATTTCTCACCCTTATCTTACTTGGCTTGATTTAAACGATATACAAGCTATTTGTCGATACATACTTAAAAATGCTAAAAATTTACAAGGAGAATTATAAAATGCAAGAAGTGATTTCTTATATACAAAAAGCTGTTTTAGAAATTTCTAACGCTTTAAAATTTCCCGATACAAGCTACAGTCAAAATCAAAATTTTACAGGCGATACCCAACTCAAATTTGATGTTTTAAGCGATGAAATCATCACAAAAACCCTAAGTCAATGTTCAAGCATTAAAGCCATCATAAGTGAAGAAAAAGACGAAATTTTAACGCTTAATAAAAAAGCAAATTTTATCGTAGCTTATGATCCTTTAGACGGTTCTAGCTTAATGGATGTTAATTTTGCTATAGGTTCTATTTTTGCCATCTATGAAGAAAAAGCAAATGCCAAAAATTTAAGAGCTGCACTTTATAGTATGTATGGAGCGCGCTTAGAACTTGTGATTTGCAAAGATCAACCAAAACTTTATCGCCTAAATGCAAATAATGAATTTATTTTTATAAAAGATCTTAAAATGAATGAAAAAGGCAAAATTAATGCTACAGGCGGAACGCAAAAATTTTGGGAAGAAAAACACGCTAAATTTGTCAAAAGTCTTTTTGATGAAGGATATCGCTTAAGATATTCTGGGGCTATGGTAAGCGATATCAATCAAATTTTATTAAAAGGGGGTGGGATTTTTAGTTATCCTGCAACACAAGATGCGCCTAATGGCAAACTTCGTGCTTTTTTTGAAGTCTTTCCTCTAGCCTTTATCATAGAAAAAGCAGGCGGAAAAACTACAAATGGAAAAAATCACTCGTTGCTTGAACTTGAATTTGATAAAATCCATGCGACAACTCCTTGTTTTTTTGGCTCAGAATATGAAATTTCAAAACTTTTAAAGGCTTACAATGAATGAAACTAGAGATGAATTTGAGCAAGATATGGATAAAAAGAAAGAAATTTTACTTTCATGTCAAAACTCAAAAAACCTAAACTCTTGTTATAATTGCAATGAAATTTTTAACTGCCAAACTAGAAAAAATTATGTTGATGCAGTCTATAATAGTATGTCTAAGGGTAAAACCGAAGGCGGATTTGACTTTTAAAGGAAAAAAATGCGTTATATTACAACACCAATTTATTATGTAAATGATGTACCTCATTTAGGTCATGCTTATACTACCATCATATCCGATACTTTAGCAAGATTTTATCGTTTGCAAGGACATGAAACAAGATTTCTAACAGGAACAGATGAGCATGGACAAAAAATCGAAGAAGCTGCCAAACTAAGAAATTCCACTCCTCAAGAATATGCTGATAAAATCAGTTTTGAATTTAAAAAATTATGGGATGAATTTGAAATCACCTATGATATTTACGCAAGAACAACTGATACAAGGCATATTGAATTTGTTAAAGCTATGTTTTTAAAAATGTGGCAAAAAGGTGATATTTATAAAGATGAATACGAAGGACACTATTGTATTTCTTGTGAAAGCTTTTTTACTCAAAGTCAGCTTATCAATGATTGTTCTTGTCCGGATTGTAGCAAACAAACTAGAATTTTAAAAGAGGAAAGCTATTTTTTCAAACTTTCAAAATATCAAGATAAAATTTTACAATGGTATGAAGAAAAAGATCCCATCCTACCAAAAAACAAAAAAAATGAACTTATAAATTTTGTCCAAAGCGGCCTTAAAGATCTTTCCATTACAAGAACAAGTTTTGATTGGGGGATTAAACTGCCTCAAGAAATTAATGATGATAAACATATTATTTATGTATGGCTTGATGCACTTTTTATCTATATAAGTTCGCTTGATTTTCAAAGCAAGGGAGAAAATGCTAAATTTTGGCCTGCGCATGTACATTTAGTAGGAAAAGATATCTTGCGTTTTCATGCCATTTATTGGCCAGCTTTTTTAATGAGCGTGGATTTGCCTTTGCCAAAATTTATAGGTGCACATGGCTGGTGGACTAAAGAAGGTGAAAAAATGAGCAAATCTAAAGGCAATGTTGTAAAACCTAAAGAAATAGTTGATGCTTATGGAAGCGAAGCTTTTAGATATTTCTTGCTTAGAGAAGTGCCTTTTGGTAATGATGGGGATTTTAGCGAAAATATGCTGATAAATCGTATCAATGCTGAACTCAGCAATGAATTTGGAAATTTACTTAATCGCATTATAGGTATGAGTACAAAATATGATCAAGGAAATATTTCAAAAGAAGGTGTTTTAAAATTTTACAATGCCGAACTAAATCAAGCAAAAGAACACTTAAATTTAGCGGTAGAATTTTTAGAAAACTTACAGTGTAATCGTTATTTAGAAGAACTTTTTAAAGCCTTAAGTGTGGCAAATTTAGCCATTAGCAAATACGAACCTTGGAATTTAATCAAAGAAAACAAACACGAACAAGCTAATGCTTTAGTGGCACTTTGTGCAAATATTTTAGCCAAAACAAGTCTTTTGCTAAGCCCTGCTCTACCAAAGTCTTGTCAAAAAGTAGCTTTGGCTTTAAATTTTGAAATTTCGTCTGTAAATTACGCAAAAATGATACTTGATAATGAACTTTTAGATTTTAAAGCAAATCCTTGTGAAGCTTTATTTCCAAAAGTAGAAAAAACTCTTTTAAAACAAGAAATTAAAGAAGAACCTAAAAAAGAAGAAAGTCCTAAAATAAAAATCGATGATTTTGCAAAAATTGAAATCAAAGTTGCCAAGGTACTTGATTGTCAAAATATAGAAGGGAGTGAAAAACTTTTAAAATTTCAACTCGAACTTGACAATAAAGAGATCCGTCAAGTACTCTCAGGCATAGCAAAATACTATAAAGCCAGTGATTTAATCGGTAAACAAGTATGTGTTATAAGCAATCTTAAAAAAGCTAAAATTTTTGGACATGAAAGCGATGGTATGATACTTTCTGCAAAAAGCGGAGATAAACTTGTTTTAATCACCCCTGAACAACTTGTACAAAACGGTTCTTTAGTAGGCTAAAATATGCAAATTAGCAATTTAGGCGAACTTTTAAACGCAATGCTCATTCATGAAGGTAGCGTTTTAAGTGTGGAAGGTTTTGCCATAAATTTAAACGAACTTAAAGCAGGCTTTGCTTTCTTTAATAACGATAAAAAAGAAATTGCCCAAGCTATAAAAAAAGGCGCTTATGCTATAATTACAGAAAATGACATTGCTATTGAAGATAAAGACATTTTTTACTTTAGAGTAGAAAATCTAGAACAAGCTCTTGTAAGATTTTTACGCTTTTTTTGTGAAGATAAAGAATGTGAATTTTTACTTTTTAAATCTTACGAACTAAGTCTTTGCAAGGCTTTTTATTTTAACATTTTAAAAGGAAATATTTTTGCTGATTTTGAAAAACTAATCAAAGCAAAAAAGGGTGAAATTTTTTGCTACTGTGAAGAAAATTACTTAAATAAACTTTGCGCCTATTCTCATAGTCTAAAAGATGCTAATTTTACCTTATTATCGCGATCTAGCTTCTTTTTTACAACTTTGATTTGTGAAAATTTATATTTTAAAAATCTTAATTTACCTTTTTTTTACGCAAATAGTTTTGCAAAAATTATTTCTTTTTTAAAAGAAAAAAATCAAAAAATAATATTTGACTTTAATAAGATTGATGATTTTAAAATTTATTTTATTGATGATAAATTTGAAATCACTCCTTTTGGTTCAAGCTCTCAAGCGTTTATTGTAAGCAACAACCAAAATACCTTTGAATTCTGGAAAGAAAAATTTAAAAACATAAAAGACTTTAAAATTGCTTCTAAAAATTCTTTATTTTGTGATTTTTCCTATAATCAGCTTTCAGATTTAAGAAAATTAAAAAATTTTAAATATTGTTTAATTCTTGAAAATTATGATATTTTTGAACAAGAATTTGAAAACAAAGAAAATCAAACCCCAAGCTTATTTTAAATTCACTCCTTCATTTTCAAGCAAAAATCTTTTTATTTCAAGCCCTCCATTATATCCTCCTATGCCATTGCTTGCAATAACTCTATGACAAGGTATAAAAATAGGAATTTGATTTTTAGAATTTGCATTTCCGACAGCTCTAAAAGCTTTTGGATGATTAATTTTTTCTGCTATATCTTTATAAGTAGCTATTTTACCATAAGGAATTTTCATTAAAGCCTTATAAACCTTTGATTCAAAATCTGTACCTTGTATCAAAACAGGAATGCTAAATTTTCTAAGCTTATGAGTAAAATATAAATCAAGTTCATATTTTGCTAAGTCAAGCAAACTACAATTTTTTTCTGATCTTTTATTATCACAAAAATCGACTCTAGTTAAAAATTTTCCATCACTATGTAAAGATAGGTAACATAAAGGCATTTTATAATAAACTTTAAACATTTTTTATCCTTCAAAGAGCTACAATTATAATAAAAAATATTTAAGGAGTAGAAAATGTTTTTTATGCAAGAATACAATAAACTTGTTGAAGAAAGAGCCTCTTTGGGTATACCACCCCTTCCTTTAAATGCAAATCAAACTAAAGAACTTTGTAAACTACTTGAAAATGAAAATAATGAAGAGCTTGCAAATCTTTTAGAAAATAGAGTAAATCCTGGTGTTGATGATGCAGCTTTAGTAAAATGTGAATTTTTAGATTCTATACTTAAAGGCAAAATCAGTGCTCCAAATATAGACAAAAAAAGAGCCTTAAGAATGCTTGGAACTATGCTAGGCGGATATAATGTTAAAGTTTTAATCGATGCCTTAAAAGATGAAAACATAGCCAAAGATTCTGCAGAAGTGTTGAAAAATATTATTTTTGTTCATGATAATTTTCATACCATAGCTGAACTTAGCAAAAACAATCCACACGCTAAGGAAGTTTTACAAAGCTGGGCAAATGCGGACTGGTTTAACAAAAAAGAAAAATTACCTCAAGTGATTAAATGTATAGTTTTTAAAGTAGCAGGCGAAACAAATACCGACGATCTAAGCCCTGCAGGAGATGCTTTTACAAGAAGCGATATTCCTTTGCATGCAAATGCCATGCTAAAGGTAAGACAAGCAGGATCCTTAGAAAAAATCAAAGAGCTTAAAAAAAGCGGTCGAGAAGTAGTTTATGTAGGTGATGTTGTAGGAACAGGTTCAAGTAGAAAATCAGCAATAAATTCTATACAATGGCATTTAGGAAAAGAAATAGAAGGTGTGCCAAACAAGCATAGCGGTGGTATAGTAATGGGTTCAACTATAGCACCGATTTTCTTTAACACTGCTCAAGATAGCGGGGCTTTACCTATCATCTGTGATGTAACAAACTTAGAAATGGGCGATGAGTTTGAAATTCATCCTTATGAGGGAAAAATTATAAAAAATGACTCTACAATTGCAGAATTTACACTCAGTCCAAACACTCTCTTAGATGAAGTTAGAGCAGGAGGAAGAATCCCACTTATCATAGGTCGCGGGCTTTGTACTAAGGCTAGAGAATTTTTAGGAATGGAAAGTGAAAATATCTTTACCAAACCTGAACAACCTAAATCTTCAAGCGGTGGTTATACCTTGGCTCAAAAAATGCTAGGTCGTGCCTGTGGAGTTGAAGGCGTGCGTCCAGGTATGTATATAGAACCTATAACTTTAACTGTAGGCTCTCAAGATACCACAGGTCCTATGACTAGAGATGAAATTAAAGAACTTGCAAGCCTAGGTTTTAATGCAGACTTTGTGATGCAAAGCTTTTGCCATACAGCTGCTTATCCAAAAGTAAGCGATTCAAATTTACATAAAACCTTGCCCAATTTCATGACAAGTCGTGGTGGGGTAAGTTTAAAACCAGGTGATGGGGTTATTCACTCTTGGCTTAATCGTTTTGTATTGCCAGATACCGTAGGAACGGGTGGGGATTCTCACACACGCTTTCCTATAGGAATTTCTTTCCCTGCAGGAAGTGGACTTGTGGCTTTTGCTGCAGTTACTGGTTCTATGCCTTTAAATGTCCCTGAAAGTGTTTTAGTGCGTTTTAGCGGGGAATTACAAGCTGGAGTTACCTTAAGAGATTTGGTTAATGCTATACCTTATTATGCAATCAAACAAGGACAACTTACCGTTGAAAAGAAAAATAAGAAAAATATTTTTGCAGGAAAAATTTTAGAAATAGAAGGCTTGCCAAACTTAAAAGTCGAACAAGCTTTTGAACTTAGTGATGCAAGTGCTGAAAGATCTGCAGCTGCTTGCAGTGTGGATTTAAGCATAGAAAGTGTAAGCGAATATATCAAATCCAATATTTCTTTAATTGAAGCTATGATAGAAGCAGGATATGAGAATAAAGCTACTCTTGCTAGAAGGGCTGAAAAAATGAGAGAATGGCTTAAAAACCCTACTCTTTTAAGAGCAGATAAAGATGCAAAATACGCTTATATTATAGATATTAATCTTAATGACATTAAAGAGCCAATCCTAGCTTGTCCAAATGACCCTGATGATGTGGCAACCTTAAGCGAAATTTTAGCCGATGATAAGCGTCCAAAAAATATAGATGAAGTTTTTGTAGGTTCTTGTATGACAAACATAGGACATTATAGAGCTTTAGGAGAAATTTTAAAAGATAAAGGCATACTTAAAACCAGACTTTGGGTAGTGCCTCCAACAAAAATGGATAAAGCACAACTTACTAATGAAGGTTATTACAGCATCTTTGGTGCAGCAGGTGCTAGAATAGAAGTTCCTGGTTGTTCTTTGTGTATGGGTAATCAAGCTAGAGTAAATGATGGAGCTGTAGTTTTCTCAACTTCTACAAGAAATTTTGACAACCGTATGGGAATGGGTGCTAAAGTATATTTAGGCAGCGCAGAACTTGCGGCAGTTTGTGCGATTTTGGGTAAAATTCCAAGCAAGGAAGAATACTTACAAATTGTCAGCGAAAAACTAAGTGATGAGCATAAGGCAAATATCTATAGATATTTAAATTTTAATGAGATTGAAAATTTCAAACTTGAAAATTAATTCAAATTTAATACTTATTTGGATTAAATAACAAAATTAAAATTTTCAAAGGAAAAATATTGAAGTTATTATTCACTTCCTTTTGTTGTTTTGCAAGTTTAATGGCTAGCGATGCCATTAACTGCGACAACATTAAAAATAATAAAATATTGCTAAATAAAAGTTCAAATTTAGATTATTTAAATATAGCTTCAAGCTGTAAAGAATCTTTAAAAAATCAAGATTTTACAAAAAAACTCTATGCGATTTCCAATGAAATTCGCGGAAGCAATAGCTCTTGTAATGGTGTGGCTTATTTGCCCAAATTACAACAATTTGATTTTTTATTATTAAAAATAGCTATCGATCCCATCGCTTATCAAAAAACTTTAGATACACCCGAAAATTTAGAAAAAAAATATGATATTTTAAAATCTTATTTTAGATATTGGGCATATCAAAGTATAGGAAATTTTAGACTTTACAAAGCTTTTTGGAAAGAATATAACAATGCTATAGAACCTTTAGAAAAGTATTTTGAAAGTAATTTTAATTTTGACAAAGGTAGTAATATTTACTATGCTAGCAATGCCTTAAACGAATTTTTAAATTGGGCTGTTGGTGAAACAAAAATTTACAAAGACATTAGTCCTTTAGCAAAAATCATGTCAAATAAAAATTATTCGGTATCTTATATACAAGATTTTATTTTTTCAAATAATCCAAGCCAAGATGATCTTACGATAGCCTTGCAAGCAGCGCTTCTAAATCAAAGAGAAAAAGAAATTTTAGAACTTTTGATTCGTTTTGGTGCTAGGATTGATGAAGGTTATGAAAGTGCTATTTTTTACGCATTGGAAAATTATGAAAATACAAACTTTTTGATCCAAAATGGAGCAAATGTTAATCAAGCCAATGCCTTTGGTAAAACCCCGCTTTTTTATGCCATAGAGTTTAATCGTCTTGATATCATAAAACTACTTCTTGATAATGGAGCAAATGTTAATCAAAAATATATTAATAACAATGAAAAATTAGCATTAAGTGCGAACATAGGTTCAAATACGCCTTATTTTATTACATTTTGTGCTCTAGAGCACACTTCAAAAAATGTTTTAATGCATGCTGCAACCTATGGCAATGTTGAAATTTTAAAACTTCTTATTTCAAAAGGAGCAAATTTTAATGCTGTTGATGATCTTGGTTTTAATGCGCTTGACTTTGCACTATCAGCAGGTAAAAAAGAAAATGCTGATTATCTAAAAAGCTTGGGTTTAAAAGCAAATGAAAATCTATTTTACGGAGATAGTTTAGAATGAAAACCGCATTTATTACAGGAGCTAGTTCAGGTTTTGGTAGAGCTTGTGTTGAAGCTTTTATACAAGAAGGCTACAAAGTAATCGCCCTTGCTAGACGCAAAGAGCGTCTAGAAGAGCTAAAAAATGCTCATAAAGATAAGATTTACACCCTTTGCATAGATGTAAGAAATCAAAAAGAAATCTTTGGGGCTATTGAAAATTTACCTAAAGAATTTCAAGAAATTGATGTGCTTTTTAATAATGCAGGCTTGGCTTTAGGGGTAGATGAATTTGATAAATTAAACCTTGAAGATATTAACACTATGGTAGATACAAACATCAAAGGGTTTTTATATGTTGCAAAAGCTGTTATTCCTATACTTCGTAAACAAAAAAATGCTTATATTTTTAACTTAGGTTCAGTTGCGGGACGCAATCCTTATTTTGGAGGCAATGTGTATTGTGGAACCAAAGCCTTTGTAGGACAATTTTCATTGGCCTTAAGAAATGATCTTAGAGGAAGCAATATCAAAGTAACAAACATTGCTCCAGGACTTTGCAAAACTGAATTTAGTGAAGTGCGTTTTAAAGGAGATATCCAAAAAGCTGATGCAGTGTATGAAAATACGCAATTTATCAGTGCTAATGATATTGCCAAAGTAGTAATGTCTATCATTAACCTACCAAGCCATATTAATGTTAATGAAATCGAGCTTATGCCGGTAACACAAACTTGGAATGGATTTTATATAGAAAGAGATGAATGAATAAATTTTTAGTTTTATTGTTTTTACCTTTAGTTGCATTTGCAAACTCCTCAGAAGCAGCTGCAAATGCTAATTTGTTTGGAGCTTTTACGCTTATACCACCTTTAGTTGCTATTGCTTTAGCCTTTATCACAAAAGATGTTATTTTATCACTCTTTGCTGGGGTTTTAAGCGGAACTTTTCTACTTAGCCTTTCTGTAAATATTTTTAAAGCACAACATTTAGCTTTTGTAAATTATTACAATACCGCAGTAGAATCTTTTTCAAAGATTATTTCTTACATCTTAGGCTCAACTTCAGATCCAGTAAATGCAGGAATCATTTTGCAAATTCTTTGTATAGGTGGTCTTGTAGCACTTATCACAAAAATGGGTGGTGCAAAAGCTGTAGCATTAAAATTTGCCAAAAGAGCCAAATCAGCTGTATCAGCTCAAGTTAACACTTGGTTTTTAGGGCTTTTAATATTTTTTGATGATTATGCTAATTTACTGATCGTAGGTCCAATTATGCGTCCTTTGGCGGATAAATTTAAAATTTCTCGTGAAAAATTTGCCTTTATTATCGATTCTACTGCCGCTCCCGTAGCAGGAATAGCTGTAATTTCTACTTGGATAGGCTTAGAAGTTTCCTTAATTAAAACCGCTTATGAACACATAGGCATTAGCGATATTAGTGCTTTTGGAATTTTTGTCGAAACCATACCTTATCGTTTTTATAATATCTTCATGCTTTTTTTTGTAGCCATGACTGCAATCATGGGACGTGAGTTTGGTTCTATGTACAAGGCTGAAGTGCGTGCAAGAACCACAGGACAAATTGCACCTCTACCTAAATCAGGCATACTAGATACTGCTGAATTAGAAGATCAGTTTTTAGCGCCAAAAGAAGGTATTAAAATTCGTGCTTTTGATGCTATTGTTCCTATTTTTACTTTAATCATTTTAGCTATATTAGGATTTTATTTTAATGGACTTAGCACTTTAGAAGGCGAAGAACTTGCAAAAGCAAGCGCCAATCCTTTGTCTTTTGAAACTTTTAGGGCTGCTTTTGGAAATGCTGATTCTTCTGTGGTGTTATTCCAAGCTGCTTTGTTTGCTGCTATTGTAGCGATTTTTATCGGGGTGCGTCGTAAAATTTTCAATCTTAAAGAAGCGGTAGAAACTTGGATATATGGCTGGAAAACCATGATTTTTACCATAGTATTGCTTTTATTTGCTTGGTCGCTTTCAAGTATAGTAAAAGATCTAGGAACTTCTTTATTTATCACTAGTTTACTTGCAGATAAATTGCCTGAGTTTATTTTGCCTGCTACTATTTTTGCTTTTGCTTCAGCCATTTCTTTTGCCATAGGAACAAGCTATGGAACTATGGGGATTTTAATGCCTTTGGCTGTGCCTTTAGCTCATGAAATCGCCAAAATCAATGGTATGGATGCAAATGCTATGCATCATTATATGGTTATTAATATAAGCTGCGTTTTAACAGGTGCGATTTTTGGAAACCATTGCTCACCAATTTCAGATAATGTAATCCTTTCATCTATGAGCGCAAAATGCGATCATATGGAGCATGTAAGAACACAAATTCCTTATGCTTTATTTATCTGTGGTATTTCTTTAATCGCTGGATATATTCCTGTATCTTTAGGACTTAGTGTTTGGCTTGTCTTGCCTTTGAATTTCATACTTATTACGCTTTTACTAAGACTCATCGGAAAGAAAGTTCCATGAGTCTTGAAAATTTTGGAAATTTTCTTACTTTAGATGAAAAACACTCTTTCATAAAAAAATATTTTAAAGAATTTTATACAAAGGAATTTAAACTTTTTGCCTCAAAAGATAAACATTATCGTACAAGAGCTGAACTTTCATTTTATCATGAAAATGATACGCTTTTTTATGCAATGTTTGATCCAAAAAGCAAAAAAAAGTATATTATAGAATATTTAGATTTTGCTGATGAAAAAATTTGCGCTTTTATGCCAAAACTTCTAGAATGCTTGCGTCAAGATAATAAATTAAAAGAAAAACTTTTTGGCGTGGAGTTTTTAACCACAAAGCAAGAACTTAGCGTAACTTTACTTTATCATAAAAATATAGAAGATATAAAGTCAAATTTAGAAAATTTAAGCAATATTCTTCATATCAACCTTATAGCAAGAAGTAAAGGCAAAAAACTTATTTTTAAAACAGAAAATCTAAGACAAACTTTAAATATTCAAGATAGAAAAATATTTTATGAATTTAACAACGATTGTTTTATTCAGCCTAATACTGCTATAAATGAAAAAATGATTACTTGGGTATGTGAAATTTTAAGCACTCAAAAAAGAATGGATTTACTTGAGCTTTACTGTGGATATGGAAATTTTACTTTAGCTTTAGCACCATTCTTTTTTAAAATTTTAGCCACTGAAATTTCAAAAAGCAATATTAATTTTGCTTTAAAAAATTGCGAGCTTAACAATACAACAAATATCCACTTTGCAAGACTTTCAAGCGAAGAATTAAGTCTTGCTATCAAAAAAGAAAGAGAATTTTTTCGTTTAAAAGATATTCGATTAGATGATTTTAATTTCTCTCATGTTTTAGTTGATCCACCCCGTGCAGGACTTGATAAAAGCGTAATTGACTTAATAAAAAAATATGAAAATATTATTTATATTTCTTGCAATCCTATCACTTTAAAAGAAAATTTAAAAGAATTAAGCCTAACACATAGAGTGGAAGAGTTTGCTCTTTTTGATCAATTTGCCAATACTCCACATCTTGAATGTGGAGTATTTCTTAGCAAGGTATAAAAAAATAATTCATTAATTTAGCCAGTATTACTATCGCGATACAAAGCACAAATACAAAAGGATGAATAAAAGCACCGAGTGGATTTTTCTTCTTTAATGTAAAATGACAAAATAAAGAAAAAACAACTAAAGATAAAATTCCAAAAGCCAAAATAATTTTTACAGCAAAAAGTAAATTTAAAGGTTTAAAATGAAAACCTGCCAAAGCACCTCCGCTTAAAAAAAGCAAAAGAACCACAAAAGGCATTATTTTAACTCCAGTAGCACTAAAAAGACTTTTGTCAAAATTAGGATTTTTCTTTTTAACTACACCCAAAACAAATACATCAACAAACAAATAACCTATAAACAAAATAGCACAAAGAAGATGGATTGTTAAAGTATATGGATAAAATTCTTCCATTTTTCCCTCCTTATTAAACTTCGGAATTTGCTATATTATAACACTTTTTTCATTTTTTGAATTCATTTTAGTTAATTTTTTAATCATTTAAGATAAAATACCAAAACAAAGGTTAATAATGAATGAAAAAGAAACTATCTCTTATATTATAAATACAAGTAAAAATATTGCCATATTTGCTTTAAGTCCAGATAAGACAAAAGCTTCTTATAGGGTAGCAGAATTTTTACAAAGAAAAAATTATAAAATTTTTCCTATTTATCCTAAAGAAGAGTTTATTTTAAATGAAAAAGTTTATAGAAATTTAGATCAAATAGAAGAAAAAATCGATACACTTATACTTTTTAGAAAAGGCGAAGTGGCACTAGAAATTCTTCCTAAGCTTGTTGAAAAAAATATTAAAAACCTATGGCTTCAACTTGGTATTAGTAATGAAACAGCCAAAAAAGAATGTAAAAAATTAGATATAAATTTTATACAAAATCGTTGCATTATGCTAGAATATCCGTATTTTAAAACAAAGGAAAAATAGTGTTAGAGCTTAATAAAATTTACAAAGCAAAACAACAAATTTCAGGGTTTGTAAACAAAACTCCTTTCATATACTCTTCTTTTTTAAGTGATATTTGTCAAAGTGAGATTTATCTTAAAAATGAAAATTTACAAATTACAGGTGCTTATAAAATTCGTGGAGCTTATAATAAAATAGCCAATCTTAGCGCTGAACAAAAACAACATGGAGTCATTGCGGCAAGTGCAGGAAACCATGCTCAAGGCGTGGCCATTAGTGCAAAAAAATTTGGCATTAAAGCAGTTATCGTAATGCCAGAATCCACTCCGCTCTTAAAAGTTTCTGCTACAAAAGTCTTAGGAGCAGAGGTGATACTCAAAGGGGATAATTTTGATGAAGCCTATGCCTTTGCAACCTCTTATGCTAAAGAAAATAATCTTAGCTTTATTCATCCTTTTGAAGATGAATTTGTAATGGCAGGACAAGGAACTTTGATGCTTGAAATGCTTGATGAAATAAGCGATCTTGATATGATTATCGCACCTGTTGGAGGTGGAGGACTTATAAGTGGTATCGCAAGTGCAGCTAAACAAATCAATCCAAACATTAAAATCATCGGCGTTGGAGCCAAAGGAGCTCCTGCAATGTATGAAAGTTTTCATGCTAAAAAAATCAAAAATGCAAAAAGCGTACGCACTATAGCCGATGGTATTGCTGTGCGTGATGCAAATCCTATTAATTTTAATATTATTTTAGAATGCGTAGATGATTTTATCCAAGTTGATGATGAAGAAATCGCTAATGCAGTATTGTTTTTACTTGAAAAACATAAAATCATAGTTGAAGGCGCAGGAGCTGCGAGTGTAGCCACCCTACTTCATCAAAAAATAAATACACAAAATCATAAAAAAATTGGCATAGTTTTAAGCGGAGGCAATATCGATGCACAAATGCTAAATATCATCATAGAAAAAGGTTTATTTAAATCTTACAGAAAAATGCAAATTCATGTTACTTTAGTAGATAAACCTGGGGCATTATTACACCTTACAGACAGCTTAAAAATAGCCAATGCAAATATAGTAAAAATCGACTATGATAGATTTTCCACCAAGCTTGATTATGGCGATGCGATGATTTCAATTACCCTAGAAACCAAAGGTAAAGAACATCAAGAAGAAATAAGAAAAATTTTAACCCAAAAGGCCTTTAATTTCTATGAAAGTTTTTAATAACATATACGGCTTAAATAAAGCCCATTTGGCGGTGCTAAAAAGTGATTGTATTGCTTTTTGGCCTCAATCTGTTCTTTGAGTTCTTTTTCACTCATTTTTCCTTCTAAAACCTTTAAAACACTTGCTACACTTAATCTAATTTGCCCTCTTAAAAAACCATTAGCTTTAAAATGAAAAATGCTAAAATCTTTATAAGCATAAGCTCTAGCAATAAAAATTTCTCTTAAAGTCGTTTTATTATCTCCTCCACTTTTGCAAAAAAACTTTAAATCCTTTTTTCCCACAAAAAAACCCAAAAGCTCGTTAGCCTTATCTAAGTCAAATTTAGGATAAAAATGTACATAAGAAGCCATAAAAGGACTATAAGAAGAGTGAGAAAATATATAGCGGTATTCTCTACTTTTTACATCAAATCTTACTTCAAAATCATCTTTTACTTTTTCAATTTTTTTGATATGGATAAAAGGATGGGAAAATTTATTAAGCTGTTTTTGAAGATATTCTAAATTTACAAAATGATCTCCACACTCCACACTAGCTACAGCATAGCTTGCATGTACTCCTTTATCTGTACGAGAAGCCATCAAAAGAGGTGAAACAATACCCAAATGCGATAAGGCACCACTTAAAGCATCTTGAACACCTTTTTTATGAGGCTGAGTAGCAGAACCTAAAAAAGCAGAGCCATCATAAGAAAATATAATTTTTATTTTCATCAATAACGACTCAAAATCATTTTCTTAAAACAATAAGCCGAAACAAATAAACTTAAAGAAAAAATTCCAAGGCAAGCCAAAATTGGAGGTTGAGAAAAAGAACTTAAAAGTCCAAAATATATAGCAATCACTCCAAACATACCTAAATACACATAGCCTTTTTCATAACGATAAGTAACCAAACCAAAACAAAGCGCAAAAAGCGTACTAGCAAGTGGAAACAAGGCTATAGTTGTATAAATCACAAATTCTCTTGCTCTTTGTGGATTTTCGTTTAAATCATTCCAGTATTCATAAAATTTCTTTGTTTGAAGATTGTCTGTATTAAACTGAGTATTTACTACTAAAGTGTCAAATTCTCCACTAAAAATACTTTGACCTTGCTCAAAATTATACATTTTGCCTTGATTCAAGCTAAAAGCAAAGCTATCATCTTTTCTTTGCACATGCGCTTCTTTGGCTATGATAAGTTGTTCTTTATCATCTGTTTTATGTTTAGGGCGATACATAATTATGTTTTCATACTTATCACTATCTTGTTTTTCTATAAAAATCATCCAGTCTAAAAATTTTTGTCCAAATTCTCCTGTTTTGTAGTTAAATTTCACTTGAGTGCTTTTATAGTTTACAAAGTTATCCTGAAGTTCAAATACTATAGGTATCATTACCAAAGCCACAACAAGCATAAAAGCACTAATCAAGCTTGCAATTTTAAGGAAAAATTTTGCCAAAATCATTGGTGAAAATCCCAAAGTAAAAAGTACTATGCTTTCATTTTCCTTAGAAAGCCTAAACAAAGCCAAAGTTAAAGAAATAAAAAAAGATATAGGCAAGGTAAAAATTAAAATTCTAGGCAACATAAATCCATAAAGCTTTAAAAGATCCAAAAAACTAATCTCTATACTTGAAGTAAGTTTTGCAAGTTGAATAAAAAACACCATAGATACAATAGCAAAAAGTACGAAAAATATAGACAAATTCGTACTTAAAAATTGATTTAAAACATATCTTAAACTAAGCTTCATTAGAATAATCCTAAGTTTTTATAAAATAAAACTGCCACAAAAGCGATATTTAAAAAGGGTATCATAGCAAGTTCTTGCTCTTTTATTGCTTTAATTTTAAAAAAAATAAAAAAAGGCAAAGTTAAAATAGAAGCTATAAGTAATACTAAAAATCCATACTCAAAACCTAAAATTCCACCTATACAAGACATAATGATAATATCAGCATCGCCCAAATTTTCCAAAATTTCATCTTTTTTTCGGAAATTCATTAGAAAAAAAACTAAACTTTTTAATAAAAAAACAAATCCTCCAAAACTAAAAGCATTTAGTAAAAAACCTCTGCTAAACTCTTTAAAAATCAAAAAATGTAAAATTTCACTTTCCCTAAAGGCGTAAAAAAAAGCAAATAAAAAAGCGCTCCAAAGTAAGATTTGTGGTACGGCTTTGAGTTTAATATCAATTAAAGAAAGCAAGAAAAGATTAAATAAAAATAGAGATAAAAATAAAAAATCATAAAAATTTTGACTTAAAAAATAAACCAAAATAAGCAAAATTATGCCTAAAATTTCATTGATTAATAAAGAAATAGGTAAATGACATTTGCAAGTTTGACATTTTGCCTTTAAAAAAATATAAGAAAAAACAGGAATAATTTCATAGTATTTTAATTTTGTATCACAAGAAAAACAAAAAGAGCGCGAGATAAAAAAAGGCTTTTTTTCAATTATCCTACTTGCCAAACTTGCGCAAAAAGAACCTAAACAAGCCCCTAGGATTATTATGAAAAGTATCATTTTCCAAAAGTTCTTTCTCTATTTCTAAATTCTTTAATAATCCTTTTAAATTCTCTCTTGGTAAGAGATGGAAATAAAGTTTCACTAAAATAAATTTCAGCATATGAACACTGCCAAAGTAAGAAATTTGAAAGTCTTTTAGCATTTCCAACGCGAAGCATCAAATCCACATCTAAAGGTAAATCTAAATTTTGCGTTAAATTTTCTTCATTTAGCTCAAGTTTTTTCTCGATCACACGCTTAGCAGCTCTTATAATTTCATCTCTTGCACCATAACTTATAGCCAAATTAACACAAAGTGCGTCACAATGCTTTGTTTTTTCTTCAACTAAGGTAATTTTTTCTCTTACTTTATCTTCCAAACGCGATAAATCACCTATAGCTCTTAAACGCACATTATTTTTTTCAAATTTTTCTAAAGCTTCATCCAAACAACGATCTAAAAGTTCAAAAATAAAATCAATTTCATCTTTAGGACGCTTCCAATTTTCCGTACTAAAAGCAAAAAGGCTTAAATTTGAAATATTTTCTTCCATACAAACTTCCATCAATTTTTGCATAGTTTTGACTCCTTGGGAGTATCCAAGTTTTGCCAAAAAACCCTTAGCCCTAGCCCAGCGCCTATTACCATCCATAACAACAGCAAGGTGTTTTAATTCATTCATTTTTCATCCTTTAAAATCAAAAAGCCTTTTGAAAACAAACAAAGGTTCAATCTTGTTTTCTTGCGATACATTAAAATCTAAATGTTCGTTTAAAAATTTTTGTACCTTGGCAAAAGGTGTAAAAACGCTAACACCTTGTGAATCTATCAAAATTTTCAAAGCTCCAAAAACACTAAAATATAAGTAAATTTCTAAATATTTTGCTCTTTTACGCATTTGAAACAAGCAAGATTTATTTTCAAAGATAAAAGGAATATGATAAATATTTTCAAAACTTGCAAAAAGCATTTCTTTTAATATCTGATAACGCTCTATATCTTTACAATCTAAAAGATTTTGTATGATGAATTTTTTATAAGAAATTTTATCCTCTAAAATAGCGATTATCAAAGCCAATCCCTCTTCAAAAGGTTTGAAATTAGGACGCTTTGAAAGATGTTTAAATTGTATAACTCCACCATTTTGCATATAAAGTTCGGCTAAATATTCAGCGCCAATTTCAAGCTCTATCATGCTTTTGGTTTGAATCTTTTTGTGATTTAACAAAAGCGTATAATGTCCATAGCCTGATTTAGCCAAAACTTTCATTTGTATAGGCAAGGTAGAATTAATCATACTCATAATTTTTCACACCATTTTACTAATTCAAATGCCAATTTTTCTTTGCTTTGCAAGGTGCTTTTATTTTCATTGTTGAAAGTGATAAAATAAAGTTCATTTTGATCGCTTCCAAAATAATTTTTTTGATCAATGATATTAAGGCAAACCATATCAAGTTGCTTATCTTTTAAAGATTTTTTCGCATTTTCTAAGGCATTTTGAGAATCAAATTCCATCTTAAAACCTATCTTTTTGCCTTGAAATTTGCAAGTTTTAAGCAAATCTTCATTTAAAGATAGATGCAAGTTTAAACCCTGTAAATGCTCATTTTTTTTAATTTTTCCTTTTACACTTTGAGGGATAAAATCACTCACTGCAGCCGTCATAATCAAAAAGTCATGACTTGAATTTTTATCCAAAAGCTCTTTTAGATCCTTAGAACTTTCAAATTTGCAAAGCTCATAAGGAGTATCAAATTCCACAGAGCTTAAAAGTTTTACCCTAGCTCCTAAAAAATAAAAAGCGTCAGCTATAGCTTTTGCCATTTTTCCACTTGAAAAATTACTCACACAACGCACATCATCGATCTTTTCTTTTGTTCCACCACCTGTGATAACTACGCTTTTATCACACCAAAACTTTTCTTTTAAAAGTTCTCTTTTGGTGATATTAAAAATATCCTTAACTTCAGCTAAGGCTCCTACGCCTTCATCTTTACAAGCTAAAACTTTACAAATAGGCTCTATAATCAAAGCTTTATTTTCTTTAAGCATCTTTAAAGAATTTTGCGTGCTAAAATGATGAAACATATTTGTATTTGCCGCAGGAGCTATGATAAGAGGTTTATTTGCTGCAATTAAGGTTTGGATAAAAAGATTATCCGCTATACCAAAAGCAAGTTTATTGATAGAATTAACACTTGCAGGGGCAAACAAAACAAGATCTACATCCTTGCTAAAAGCTATGTGATTGTTTGAGTTTTGCCAACTTTCATTTTCCTCGCATAAAATCTCATCAGCCAAGGCTTCAAAACTCATTTTACTAGCAAATTTTAACAAACCATTAGAAAGCAAAACTTTTACCCTAAAGCCTTCTTTTTTAAACAAAGAAATAAGCTCGTAAGATTTATAAAAAGCTATACTGCCACTAATAGCCAAAAGTATGGTTTTCATTTTTGAAATTTCTTGTAATAATAATCTTTTACCATCTTATGCCCTGCTCTATTGATAAATAAAGCACCTTTTTCTACATTGACACTTACTGTGCTTCCTGCTGCTATGATCACTTCATCTTCGATTTTTACAGGTGCGATAAATTGCGTATCAGAACCCACAAAAACATTTTTTCCTATGATGGTTTTATGCTTTTTTACCCCATCATAATTACAAGTGATAGTCCCACAGCCTATATTGGTTCCACTATCTATCTCACAATCTCCTAAATAACTCAAATGCCCTGCTTTTACGGTATTTAACTTTGCATTTTTGCATTCTACAAAATTTCCTATATGAGTGTTTTTTAACTCACAATTTGGACGCAAATGCGCCAAAGGCCCTACATCACTGTTTTCTACAATGGAATTTTCTATCACGCTTGAGCTTTTAATGATAGAGTTTATAATCTTACTTTTACCCTCTATCCTTACATTTTCATATACTTCGCATTCACCTACAAATTCAACATCTGTACCTATAAAACTACTTTGCGGCAAATGAAAAATCACACCCTGTTGCATCCAGTATTTTTTAATTTTTTCTTGCATGAAATTTTCAGCTATACTGAGTTCAAATTTATCATTAATCCCTATAAATTCATCTTCATCTACAAAAACCGCTTTAATCATCACATCTTTTTCTTTTGCTAGTTTTACAATGTCGGTTAAATAATACTCTTTTGCCGCATTATTGTTATCAATCAAAGGTAAAAGCTCTTTTAAAAGCCTCGAGTCAATCACATAAACCCCAGCATTGCAAGTATTTATCTCTTTTTCTTGTGTATTTGCATCTTTAAATTCAACAATTTTTTCAACACTATCCTTTTTTATTACCACTCTACCATAACTTTTAGGATCTCTTGCTTTAAAAACTGCTAGATTTAATTTTGCATTATTACCCAACAAAGCTTCCAAACTTGTTTGCTCAACCAAAGGCATATCGCCACAAAGAATCAACACTCTTTCATTTTTAGGCTCAAACCCCCTTAAAGCTCCCGCAGTTCCTGGATAATTTTGCAAGTCTTGCTCTAAAATTTGTGTTTTTGGAAAATGTTCTAAAATTTCTTTTTCAACGCGTTCTTTTTGATGCGATAAAACTACACTTACATCATCACTTAAAGCAAAAGCCTTTTTTAAAATGTGTAAAATCATACTTTTTTGACAAAGCTCTTGCAAAACCTTTGGCTTTTGTGATTTCATTCTAGTGCCTAATCCTGCCGCTAAAATCAAAATAGAAGTTTTCATTTTTTACCTTTGTTATTAAGAAGTCTAAAAGACTATTTTAGCAGTTTAAAGTTAAAATCCTAATACCCTTAAACTAGTTTTTAGTCATCAAAAGATAAAATTTAAATTTCTTTAGTAAAAAACAAAAAAAGGTTTTTAAATTTTGAAAAAAATATTATTATTTTTACTTTTAAGCATGAGCTTATTTGCTGCTGAAGCAACTATTCCTACAGTAAATTTAAGCTTAAGTGCACCCAATACACCTAATCAGCTTGTTACTACTTTAAATATAGTGATTGTTTTAACCATACTTGCGCTCGCTCCAAGTATAGTTTTTGTTATGACTTCTTTCTTGCGTCTTATTGTGGTATTTTCATTTTTGCGACAAGCTATGGGGACGCAAAGTATGCCACCTAATACCATTTTAGTAACCTTGGCTTTAATTTTAACTTTTTTTATCATGGAACCTGTAGCTACAAAATCCTATAATGAAGGTATAAAACCTTATTTAGCAGAAAAAATAGGCTATGAAGAGGCTTTTATAAAAGGAGCAAAGCCTTTTAAAGATTTTATGCTTAAAAATACTCGCGAAAAAGATTTAGCCCTTTTTTATCGCATACGCAATCTACCCAATCCCAAAACCATAGATGATGTTCCCCTTACGGTTTTAGTTCCTGCTTTTATGATTTCAGAGCTTAAAACCGCTTTTGAAATAGGGTTTTTAATCTACCTACCCTTTTTAGTCATAGATATGGTTGTAAGCTCAGTTTTAATGGCTATGGGTATGATGATGCTACCTCCTACTATGATCTCTTTACCTTTTAAACTCTTAATTTTTGTATTAGTAGATGGATGGAATTTGCTAGTGCAAAGGCTTGTGGAAAGCTTTGTAACCTAAGAAGGAAAATCCTTCTTAGAAAAAGAATTCTAAATTATTCTTTTTAAAAGTATCTTTAACATCTTTAAGATATTTTTCTCCTAAAGAATCAAAAAGCCCATCTTTTTTGCTTTCTGCAATAAATTCATCAAGCTCTTTTTTAAGTTTTGCATTGCCTTTTTGTACTGCTATACCCCAAAACTCAGGATTTTCTTGAAAAGGTGCCAAAATGGCTCTAGTTGTATCTTGATGTTTTTGCCAAGTACGATAAATCGTAAGTTGATCATAAAAAAATCCATCAGCCTTACCTTGAATCACTTCCAAAATAGCAGCATTTTCTTTATCAAATAAATTAATAGTTGCATTTTTTAAATTTTTAACCGCATATAAATGCCCTGTAGAACCACGCTTTAAAGCCAAAACTTTGCCCTTTTTATCTAAATCTTTGATATTTGTAATATCAGAGTTCAAAGGAGTTAAAATAGCCAAATTTGCCTTAGCATAAGGAATGCTAAAATCCACCACTTTCTTTCTCTCATCGGTAATTGTCATAGAAGACATGATAAGATCTATCTTGGCTGTTTTTAAAGCAGGTATCAAACCATCCCAAGCGATATTTTTTACTACAAGTTTATAGCCGTTTTTCTTTGCAAAAGCTTCTAAAAAATCCACACTAATTCCACTTGCTTTGCCTGTTTTATCGCTCATTTCAAAAGGCGGATATCCAAGCTCCATTCCTACAACCAAATCTTTTGCACTCAAATTTAAAGCAAAAAAAGAGATAAAAATCAAAATAATTTTTTTCATAATTTCCTTTCAAAATTTTTTGTAAAAAAATTATACTAATTTTATCTTATTTTGTTATTAGCAATTTGTTTCAAACTTAAAAAATTAAAACTTCTAAACCCTAGTTTGTCCTATAAGATTATTTAATCTATCCATTATAGAATCAGCGTAGGAATTAATGGTGCTAGGTTTTGCTTTCCAGCCATTGGCAATGGCTTGTTTAATTTCAGCATCTAAAGCCCAATTACCCATAGCAGATTCTTTAGGAATGTTATTTTCATACATATAAAGTTGCCCTTCTAATTTTCCATTTTTACTAGCTAGATATTTAAATAGACTTGCAAAATCTACTTTGCCTGTCATAATATCACCTATATCTACACTAGTAGTTGAAAAACTCTCTTTAGCCATAGCTCTATTGTAAGCTTCTATTGTTGGATTAAGTGTGGTTTTTGGACTCTCAACAGGTTGTCCATTTTGAGCTTTTAAAAAACTCATAAACAAAGCTTCTTTAGAATAACTTCCATCTTCATTTTGTGGATAAACTGACATATCAGGATTAAATTGCCAATCTTCACCTTTAGAAACATTTTTGATTTCTTCTAAGGATAAACCTAAAGTTTTAGGCAATAATCCATCAATCATATATCCTGAATCAACCCAAAGATCATCAGCTTCTTTTGCTTGTTCAGGGGTTTTATAAACATTTGAAATTAAAGAATTTGAAAAATCTTTTAAACCTGTAATATTCATTCTATTGCTTGGATCATTAAAATCCATCGATTTTATTCCATTTATAGCATACCCCTTAGGCATAGAATTTATATCTGCTTGGCTAAAACTTGTTTTATCATTTGGAAAACTTTGACCTAAAGCATTAGAAAAAAGATTATAATATTGTTTTATGGTTTCAGCCATATCTATATTAGTATAATACTCGCTTACGCCTAAGTATTCTTTTGTACTTGAAGCAACAGGATCATTTTCGGCAGCTTTTTTAATCTCATCTAAAGTAGATTTGTGTATCTTAAAATCTTCAGGAAGTCCTGCAGCTTTGTTAAAATCTTCTCCCATATAACCATCTTTATCTACACTATAACCATAGGCTGTATTAGTAGAAGTATTACTTATATCTGCTTGTTTATATTTTAGAGTATAAATAGAGTTTTTAAATTCACTAGATATACCATAATTAGGAGAACTTGTCTTACTACTTATACTAAAATTAGTGTTATTGCTAGTATTTGTTGTATTAGTAGAATTTAATACTTCACTTCTTGCTAGAGTTTGTGAATTTGCATTTTGAATTTCATTTAACTTACTAGCATTTTGTTTTAAAAAAGCATTAGCAAAACTTATTTTAGAATTTTCTTTACTTTCTTTATTA
>NZ_MJYF01000013.1:0-2974 GCF_001763175.1 Campylobacter sp. BCW_4332
TTGTAGAATATTCTTTAGATTATCAAGATGAAATGCAAATAAACGATATAAAAACGACTTTTTTAGTCAATTTTCTTAATTATTTAGAAAATAATTCAAAAAATGGCAATAAACTATCAAAAAAAACAAAAATAACTTATTTGAGAGTATTAACTAGCTTTTTTTCTTTTATAAGCGATAATAATGATGATTTGTTTGTTTTTTCCTTTGATATGAAGAAAATTAGATTTAGAACAGAAAAATCAGAAGAAAATTAAATTATCTTAATGAAAATGAAATTATAAGGCTAAATAATGTTTTAGAGAAAGAAAAAGCAAAAAAAGAAGTTTACAATAGTTTTAGAAAAAACTTATGCTTTATGGAGGACTTAGAATTTCTGAAGCTTTAAATGTAAAACTTTGTGATTTTGAAGAGGTTGATGATGAAATATTAAAAATATCCATAATAGGCAAGGGCGGTAAAGAACAATTTGCATTTATTAAAAAAGAAGAAGTAGATGATGAGCTTGAATATTTTAAAGAAAATATCCAAGATAGTGATTACATAATGCAAACTAGCACAGGAAAACATTTAAATAGAAGCAATGCTTTTTTGATTGTAAATAATATTTACGCTAAAGCTTTGATCAGCAAAAAAGGACTTCATTTGCTTAGACACACTTTAGCCATGAGATTAACAGCCAAAGGAACAAACCTTGTGGAATTCTAAGACATGCAAAACTAAATACTACTGCTATATATGCCAAAGCAACAAATGATACAATAAAAGCTGCGTTATTGAATAATTAATTTTTCTAAAATTGAGTATTTGCATAGACTTCAAGAAGAAGTCTATGTGTTTAAAATTGTTCTAATAAAAGTTTAGGTTCTCCGCCAAGTATTTTGATGAAATTTGCAATTCTTGATTGTATTATTTCTACGGAATACATACCTCCTAAACCGCCTAAAGCATAAAATAATTCTTCGAAAATGTCTTCTTTGTTAAATTCAAGTTCTTCTATGTCAATAAGAACAGGAGTTCGGCTACATTTTTGTAAATTTTGATATATTTTGACTAAAATCTTGATTTTTTGTAGATTACTTTCAGCCTCTAAATAAGAATTTAAGTGTATTATTAGGGTTTTTATGAGTTTTTCTCTATTTTCTTTATTTTCAAAAAACTCAAGAGGACTGTGATTTATAGTTAAAATAACCAAAAGAATATACTTGAAAAATTAATAATACAAAAAACATATACTTTTTAAAAAAATAAAATTTTTCAAATATAGAAATTCAATAGAAGGAGAGAAGCTTAGTTAAAAGTTTGTTTGGTAAGCCAAAGGGAAAATTATAACCCCCTTTAAAAAAGGGAAAACAAGTGTTAATAACACTTGACTATAATTATACAAAGTAGTATAATTATTACTATAATTTTGTTTAACATTCTGTATCACCTCCTTTTTGGGCGTGATTGAATGCTAAAGGGGTTGCCGCCCCTTTGGCATTAACCCTTATGCAATTATACCAAAAACAAACTCTTTAACTTCTTAAAACAGTCCATGAAAAGATTTTACTTGTTATTCATTAGCACTTTGTTTTTTGCACCTTCATTTTTATTTGGTGCAAATATTGAAAATATAAAAAAATATAGAAATTCAATAGAAGGAGAGAAGCTTAGTTAAAAGTTTGTTTGATACCGCAGGTAACCCACTCCAGTTGCCCCAAAAATTGAGCTTGGTTAATATGCCTTGACTATAAATAAACAAAGCAGTATAATAACCACTAGAATGAGTTTTATGTACCTCCTTTCAGGGGTTTCACAATTTAGCCGTAGGGGGTCAGCCTGCGGCTTAAACCCTTAATGTAATTTACCAAACAAACTCTTTAACTTCTGAAACAATTTATGAAAGATTTTTGTATAAGTTTTAATATTTTATATGAAAATTTAGGTGTAAGCTATAAACAAGAAGCCTTTCGAGCTAGCTAAGAATACTTGGCTTTAGTTAGGAAGCTCCTACTTCTAAGCGTTAGCGAAAGTAGGAGTAATTCATAGTTTTCATTGTTTTAAAATTTTTTCTCTTCGTTATTAATAGATAATTTCGATATATCATATCTATCCCAAAAGATAAGCTCTAAAGGTCGTTGCAAAAAATGATAAGTTAAGCTTATAAAAATAATCAAAGCTATAAGCACACCACAAGGTATATAAAATTTTTTAAGTTTGTAGAAGGGTTTATTCATTGTTTATCCTTTATTACTCTGCTTTAAGTTCTCCACCTCTAACCACAAGTCCATTAGAGTCTATAGTTACTTCAACTCCACCTGCTTTAATGATAACACAATCAGGTTTTGCATTAATAATTGTTTCTCCTACCTGTATAGTCGCCTCGCTATCGGCTTTTAACTCATGAATAGTTTTTGCATAAGTTGTGATATTATCAGCTACCATGCTTGTATTTTTATCACTTTCAAATCCTATGGATTCATTACTTGTAAAAAGAATATTATCTTTGCTTTTATAATCCATCTCTTTCTCGCTTAACACTTGCATTTTATCACTGACATTAATATCATAATGCCCCTCAACCACTTCCTTTTTATTTCCCTTCACATTTCTTGTCTCATCCTTATGTATGATGGTATTTTGATTAGCACCTATTTCTATATCTTTGTTTTCTCCTACATATTCATGAGAGTTTTTAGCCACTCTTACTTTATTATCTACTCCTACATTTAAGGTATTGCTTAATCCTACTATGGTATCTTTAGATAAGCCTACATTAGTTAAGTATTCTCCTCCTACATTGACATTTTTAGCTAAGTCTATGGTTTGAGTATGAACCTTTTTAATCCTTTCATTATAAATTCCATCCACTATAGAATCTTTATCATTTAAGATTCTTTGAGTGAAATTATGTTGTACTAATTCATCATAATCCTTTTGGGCTTTTAAATAAATTTGTTCTTTATCTTTTATATTTGAGAGGGTAAGTTCA
>NZ_MJYF01000014.1:0-21570 GCF_001763175.1 Campylobacter sp. BCW_4332
AGAAAATAGAGAAAAACTCATAAAAACCCTAATAATACACTTAAATTCTTATTTAGAGGCTGAAAGTAATCTACAAAAAATCAAGATTTTAGTCAAAATATATCAAAATTTACAAAAATGTAGCCGAACTCCTGTTCTTATTGACATAGAAGAACTTGAATTTAACAAAGAAGACATTTTCGAAGAATTATTTTATGCTTTAGGCGGTTTAGGAGGTATGTATTCCGTAGAAATAATACAATCAAGAATTGCAAATTTCATCAAAATACTTGGCGGAGAACCTAAACTTTTATTAGAACAATTTTAAACACATAGACTTCTTCTTGAAGTCTATGCAAATACTCAATTTTAGAAAAATTAATTATTCAATAACGCAGCTTTTATTGTATCATTTGTTGCTTTGGCATATATAGCAGTAGTATTTAGTTTTGCATGTCTTAGAATTCCACAAGGTTTGTTCCTTTGGCTGTTAATCTCATGGCTAAAGTGTGTCTAAGCAAATGAAGTCCTTTTTTGCTGATCAAAGCTTTAGCGTAAATATTATTTACAATCAAAAAAGCATTGCTTCTATTTAAATGTTTTCCTGTGCTAGTTTGCATTATGTAATCACTATCTTGGATATTTTCTTTAAAATATTCAAGCTCATCATCTACTTCTTCTTTTTTAATAAATGCAAATTGTTCTTTACCGCCCTTGCCTATTATGGATATTTTTAATATTTCATCATCAACCTCTTCAAAATCACAAAGTTTTACATTTAAAGCTTCAGAAATTCTAAGTCCTCCATAAAGCATAAGTTTTTTCTAAAACTATTGTAAACTTCTTTTTTTGCTTTTTCTTTCTCTAAAACATTATTTAGCCTTATAATTTCATTTTCATTAAGATAATTTAATTTTCTTCTGATTTTTCTGTTCTAAATCTAATTTTCTTCATATCAAAGGAAAAAACAAACAAATCATCATTATTATCGCTTATAAAAGAAAAAAAGCTAGTTAATACTCTCAAATAAGTTATTTTTGTTTTTTTTGATAGTTTATTGCCATTTTTTGAATTATTTTCTAAATAATTAAGAAAATTGACTAAAAAAGTCGTTTTTATATCGTTTATTTGCATTTCATCTTGATAATCTAAAGAATATTCTACAAATTCTAGTAAAATACGCCTATAAAGTAAAAAAGTATTATTTGAATAGGATAATGCTTGAATATGTTTCAAATAAGCTTCTATCCAACGCTCTAAATCTTCGCTTATTGTAGTATTTTTAAGTTTCATTTTATTTATATCCTTTTTTTTATAACATAATGGTTAATATATGTTATATTTATTTGCTTGTGTTAATATCAAAATATATATTTTAATAGGCTTATTTTGAAATAAGATTATGTTATATATTTTAAATTATACCATAAAAATATTTATATTTTTGCATTATTTGTCTATTTATACAATTTTTTATTAAAATTATGGTATAATTTATATATTTTAACAAATAAAGGATAAAAATGGAAAAAAATACAATAAATAATGAAAATATTCAAAAAAATGAAATATTAATTCCAAAAAGAGTTTTATTTGATGAAAAAACATTAAAAATGATAGAAATGATGATTCCTACTTACAAAGATGAAATTTCTAATACAAATAAAGAAAATGAGAAAATTAATCAAATGATTAAGCTTGCTATAGAAAAAATGTTTAAAAATGATTTTTTGAATAAAATAAATAATTTTTAATTAGGTTTTTTTATGAATAATGTTTTGTTGCACAGAATAACTGAGAAAGGAAACATTCGCTATTATAGCATAGAAATTATTGCCACTCTATTTGAGGAATATATGGTTGAGAGAGTTTACGGAAATGTGCGTTTTAAAAGTTGCACAGGAAGAAAAAATAATGTATTTCCAAGTTTTAATGAGGCACAAATTTTTTTGAGAAGTTAAAGAAACAAAAAATGAAAAAAGGGTATGCGTAAGTTTTTGCTCAAAAAATAAGAAAAAAACATTGATAAAATAGGCTTTTGAGATAAGCTTTTAGCTAAACTCTCAAAAACAGGTAAAAAATCCTTATCAAATCCGCTAATTTCAATTTTTATAGCCATTTATATCCTTTCTTATATAATTTTTATTTTTATTATACCATAAAGGGTTTTGTTGTAAAATTGGAAAAAACTTTTTTTATATATAAAATTACATAAATAAGACAATCAAAATACAATATAAAAGATTAAAGAATAGTAAAAACGGTTTTTTAAAAAAACTAATATAAATATATGGCTAATTATATAATTAATCCTCCTCTAAGCCATCATTAATTCCTGCTTCTGCAAGTTCAAGCTGTTCTTTTTGATACACTTTATCATCTTTGGCATCTTTAAAACCTTTTAATAATAAAGTTTTCATTTGCTCTATATATTCTTGATCTTTACACATATTAATCCTTTTTATTTATCAGGTTTAAAACCACTATCTAAAATTATTTTTGTCATTGCACCTTTAAGTTTATCAAAACGATTTAAAGCTTGCATATTACTAACTCTATTATCATCTTTTTTATAAAACACTTTAAAAACTTCATCACTTTGTTTGTGTTTTACCATATCATCTAAACCACATTTTTCTATAAACTCACAATCTTTAGCAAAAACTTCATTTTCTACATCAAATAAATCTTGTTTATAAGCATTTGATGAATGGGGATCACAAGAATGAACATCAATAATATAATCTTGTATATTTTTTTGCATAGCAAATCCTTTAAAAAATAGTATAAATTTTTATTTTTAGAATGACTTAAAATCTTTTTTTAATTTTTATAAATATTAAGGATATTATTTTTTTATATTATGTTGATGATCTTTTTTATCAAAGTCATAAAATGTAACAAATATGGCTACGGCTATTGCAAAAGCTAAAATAATATGAATGAGATAAATCCATATTGTTTACTTTGTAATATGTTATTTTAACATATAAATTATAACAAAAAAGAAAAAAAATAAAATGAAAATAATAAGAAATTGATTTTTTATTATTTATTATGATAATCTTATTTGAGTACTTTTAAAAAGCTTAGAGTATAAAGTGTTGTGATGTAGCTTTTAAAAAGAAGAATAAAAACAAAGAAGCAGAAAACGCCCTTATAAAAATTATTAATTATATTCACTAACCATAGATGTAATAAAAAATATTGAGTAAAATATAATCAAAACAAATTTCTATTTATTTTTATAAAAACTGCATTTTTAAATTTGCTATGTTATAATTAAAAAAAGGTTGTATAAATATGAAAAATTATTATATTTCAGAAGGTGTAAAAGCTTTATTTTCTATCTATTTTAAAGATCAAACTGAAGAAAATTTCATTAAAGCTCTTAACGAATTTGCTAAAGAAAGTCAAATAAATTCTCAAGAAATAAAAGACAAATCTTTTAGAGAATTTAAAGAAGCCATTTCTAAATTATCAACTATAGATCTTTTGAATACTAGATTTGATAAGCTTGAATATTCAATAGGTGCTAAACTTGATAAGCTTGAAAACAAACTAGATAGTTTTAAAAGAGAAGTTAGAACATATGTAATTATTCTTGCTGCTTTAATGTTTATTTTACAGCCTACAATTTTTGATTTAATTTTGTCTATCTTTAAATCATTTCTAAGACAATAAGGTTTTTAGTTTTCACTTTCGTTAGTGTGTTTATCATTGAGATAATGAGCTACTAAAACCAATGTACCAAAAACGAAAGTGATAGCACCAATTAAAATAGCTATATTATAACCATCCATTTTTTCTCCTTTTTTTCAAAAAAGTTCAATCTTTAAGAAAGATTGATGATAATGCAACTACCGTTAAAATTAGCAAACTTTCGATGAGAATAATAAAAGCTCTCTACTATCGCCTGTTTGTAAACCATAAAGACTATTTATAAACAATCCTATGCCAATAGATTCCATGAATATTAAGATTGCTTTTGTGGGTATTTTTGTAAATATTACTATTTTTTTGAAAAAATCCTTCTTTTTTCTCCTTATCTTATAACAAAAAAATGCTAAAAGTCAAGGGATAAAATATCCCACCTTAGGGTTAAGTTACACTAGATTGTTTCTAGTGTGAGAATATTATTTTAAATGTTTTACCATAAAGTCCATTATTGCCCAAACACTTGAAATTATAGTGGCAATGCTAACAACACAAGCTCCTAGCCAATAGATTCCTTGCTGTTTTAATGAACTTTCCATTCGTTTGATTTCAGCTTCAAGTCCTTTAGTCTCAGATTGGAATAAATCCTTGCTAACCAACTCATTTCTTATTTGCTCAATGGCTTCTTGCTTTAAATTCCCAAAATTAAGCCTTTGCGTTGTTGCTCTATCATTAGCAAATTCTTCAAAAGCTTGAATGAGCTTTTTAGCTTGATCAGTATCTGAAAAAATACTTTTCAATAATGTTTTAAAGCTCTCATTGAGTGTAATTTCTTTTTTCATGGCATATCCTTGCATGCTTAACTCCTAAATTATAGCATATTTTTCATGTGCGCTCTTAGGCTACATTTCCAATTTGCTTCCACCATGTTTTTTTTCTCAGAGTGAAATCTATAACCTAATTGCTTGATTTTTTCATTTAAACCATAGGTATTTCTTACAATTCAATAATAACCATCTTCATTTTTCACTTTGAGTCCCAAAGATAACAAAATTTGTCTTTCATTTTCGCTAAAAGTTGTAGCGTTTGATTGTGAAAAGTTTTGTGAGAAATCAACTTTCTTTTTGTTTTCATGAGTATTGTTTTGGCAAGCTTCAATATCGATAATAATATTGCTAGTTTCAGTCATTCCAACGCCCATTTCTTCAGTAGAATATAATCCACTAAGTTAGAATTTTACCACTAGCCCAAGTATTTATTGTAGAAGCAGAGACATCTAATTGTCTTCCTAATTCAGTTTGAGTAGTGTTTAACTCTTTATAAACTTCTTTAATAATATTTTCTTTCTCTTCTGTCATGCTAATCCTTTATTTTAGATTAATATTTTTTAGTTATAATTTTTTCATTACTTTTCAGAAATGAAAGGATTTGGCTCATTTTTTTGAGTTTCCCTGTCTTAGTGCAGGGCTTATTATATTTTTTACTATTTTATTTTTAATCATTTCAAAATCTTTGTCATTGATTTTTCCTATGTAAGTTTTTATCCTTTTAGTATCAAAAACTCTCATTTGTCCTAAAAGTGCAACTTGTAAAGTGCCTTTATTGTCCTTAAATTTGTGAAATAAAAAGCCTTTTTTGTTTTTAGTCTTAGAACTTAAAGGTATGCCTAAAAATGTGCCATTATAAAAACTATTTATTACCAAAACAGGACGCGTAAAAAACTCATTTTTACCTTAAACTTCAGCACCAATATTTAAACCAATGCTAAGCCAATAAATCTTTTTTTACACTAACTTTTCTGATTAATTTTACTTTGTTTAAGCTCTTTTTTCGTTCGTTCCAGCTGTCAAATTGCACTTCGTTCATTTTATTCCTTTATATCTTTTGGCATAATGCTATGTAATGCTGTAAGCAGAAGTTTTATCTTTAAATATTTCTTTTCTATATTTTTCTAAGTTTTTTCATTGTTTCTCCTGTCTTTTTAAAAGATTTGTTTTTCAACTAATTTTCTCTTTCTTTTTTTAATTTATTGGTATTTTGGTTTATGATTTATATAAAAAGCAAGATCCTTATTATAACAGTTTCATTTTTTCTTAAATAGCGAAAAATGAAATGAGTGATAAAGATTTTGAGATTTTTCCATGTATAAAATAAGGCAGATTTTTATTTTATCAATAGCAATTATTATTAAAAAAAATAGCAGAAAATTTCATTTGCCTATATTAATGTAACTTTTTATTACAATCAGCATTTTCAAAAAACTTTATCATTATTTCAGCTTAAATTTTATCATTTAAAATTAAACTTGATATAAATCTTTTCGTATACTTTGCTCGCTCGATTTAAATATATAAAAGCATAATATTGAGTAATACTATGTAATTTTAAACAAGGCATGGTTTTTGATAAAATTTTTAGATGAAAAAATCTACAAGCTTGATTGTTTTATTGATTAATTCCAAAACAAGAACCAAAAATTAACAATCTTAGTCTATTAAAATTCTTTTTATACAATTAAAAAATAATTATTATATACAAATGTGAAAATATGGATAATACGCAAAAATATGCAGCTATAGATCTTAAGTCATTTTATGCTTCTGTTGAATGCATTTTAAGAAAATTAGATCCTCTAAATACCAATCTTGTAGTTGCGGATGAAAGTAGAACCGAAAAAACAATATGTCTTGCGGTATCTCCCGCATTAAGATCTTATAATATATCAGGCAGATTAAGACTATTTGAGTTAATACAAAAAGTAAAAACAATCAATTACGAGCGCTTAAAAATTGCTAAATATTTCAGTGCAAAATCATACAATCATCTTGAACTAATAAATAATCCCAATTTAGAGCTTGATTACATTGTCGCAAAACCTAGGATGTCAACATATATAGACTATAGTTCTAAAATCTACAGTATTTATTTAAAGTATTTTGATCCAAAAGACATTCATATTTACTCCATTGATGAAGTATTTATTGATTTAACTCCTTATATCAAACATTATAAGCTATCTGCTGACAAACTCATTGAAAACATATTATTTGAAATTTTAAAAACAACTCAAATAACAGCAACTGCGGGAATAGGAACAAATCTTTACTTAGCAAAAATTGCAATGGATATATTAGCCAAAAAACAAAATATTAATAAAGATGGACTTTGCATAGGGTATTTGGATGAAATGCTTTATAGAAGAAAATTATGGCAACACACGCCCATAAATGATTTTTGGCGTATAGGCAAAGGATATGCAACAAAACTAAAAAGCATAGGCATTAACAATATGGGAGATTTAGCAAGATACTCTCTTAATAACGAGGATAAACTTTATCAAATTTTTGGAGTAAATGCTGAGTTATTAATCGATCATGCTTGGGGGTTTGAAAGCTGTACAATGCACAAGCTATTAAAGAATATAAAAGCAAACATATCTCTAAGGTAATGGCTAAGGTTTTGCCTAAACCTTATAGTTTTAAAAAAGCTAGAGATATGCTTAAAGAAATCGTCGATCATATGGTTCTTGAGCTAATTGAGCAAAATTTAACATGCAATCAAATCATTTTAGATGTACAATATGATAAAGAAAGCTTAGAAAAGGTACAAAGCTACAATGGTCCAATGAGCAAAGATTCCTATGGAAGATCTATTCCAAAAAATGCACATTCAACAATCAATTTGGATTACCACAGCTCTTCCTTGGAAACTATTTGCAATAAAGGTTTAGAATTGTTTGATTTAATAGTTAATGCTGATTTTTTAATTAGAAAAATAAGTCTTACTCTTAATAATGTTGTAAAAAATGACACGATAAAAAAATTAAAGAACCCAGTCTTTTTACTGACTTAGAACAGAAGGAAAATAAAAATTTTATAAAAGAAGAGAAATTACAAAAAGCTAGACTCGCGATTGTTCACAAATATGGAAAAAAATCTATTTTTAAAGCCTCGAGTCTTGAAAATGGCTTAAAAATTAATTCGCAAATAGGAGGACACAATGCCTAATAACCAAGATGATATTATTAATATTAAATACAAAAAATCTACAAAATATCCTCTTATGCCATTAGAAAAAAGAGCGGCACAGTTTGCTCCATTTTCAGTGCTTAAAGGATTTGATGAAGCAATTGAAAAAAAGAAAAAAGAAGTGGAAAGAAAGCTTGAAAAGTCTATCTATATAAACGAGTAATCATGTTTTTATGAGAAAAAATATTTTAGATATAAAAATCAATTAAAAACAAGTAAAAAAATAAGTATTTTTTTAATAGTGTATTTTTTATACTACTTTTATCTCTATATATTTTAGACTTAAAATAAAATTAATTAAAATTAGTATTAAAATTTTATCTTTTTTTCTGTGAATTTTCATATAAAAAATATTGTTTTTTATATGATTAAAAAAATAAAAAAATTATCTTGTACTTTTCACGAGCAAAAATTCAAAGAGAAAATTACAGCAAAACTATATTTATTTTGATTTATTTTTTTGTTTTTTTTATCTATCATTTTTTATTTTTATTTTTATTTTTATTTTTTTACCTATCTTTACTCTAAAATTTTTGTAAATTTTTCAATTAAAAAATACTCCAAATCCAAACCCACAAAAAGACAAAAATAGTTTTAATTAAGCATTAAAAAGTCTAGCCTTAAGCAATGACATTTTTATACCTACCCTAAAGTAAAGAATGCCTATTTTTAGGGACTTTATAACATAGCTTATTGCGATTTGTCTTTTTTTAAAAAATACACCCAAAAAATTTTTATACCTAACATTCATTAATTTCGTTAATAATATTGCCATTTTTGTACCTAACCTAAAGTATTTTTAGCCCCTGAAATAGAAAAGTATTCTTCTCACCCTTTATCACCTCATTTATTCCCCTTCTTTATCCGCTACATTTCATTGAATAATTTTCATCATTTATCCCCTCATTTATCACCCCCTTTATACCCCATCTCCCATTCTTCCCTATCTTGCATTCTACGCATTCAAATCTCATCTTAACGCTATCCTTAACACAAATCCTTATAGCCTTTATACTCATTCTTTCTCTCATTTATCACCTTATTTATCATCTCATTCTTTCTCTCATTCTCTCCCTATCTTTGCCACTTTTTAAACATATTTCTAGTATAAACTTTCCCTGATATATAAAAATACTCATTTCATACCCAAGTTAAATAAAAATACGGTTTAATTTCATAAAGCACTAAAAACACAGGAGAAAACTTATGTCTAAAACTAATACACGCCCAAGCGAAAAAACAAAATGCACAAAGTCATAGAAACTTGGTTTACCAAAATATACCTAAACAAAATAATCCACAAAGAGAAAAACGACAAATTATTTGTCAATATAACTAGCTGTCTAGCATTCATACTCTCAATCTACGGCAAAACTGAAGAAAACAAAAGCAAAATGACACCTGCTGTTATGTCTTATATCAAAAAAAACAAAAAACACTTTTATTGCCAAACTAAAAAGAGTTAAAAACCATGAGAGCATTATCGATTTATAAGCCAAATACTCAAAGCTTGATATAGTTTCAGCCTATCAGTTTTTAACTCTCAAAGACAAATTCAAAATCACCAAATCAGAAATCCAAGATTTTGAAACACTAATCGATATTCTTTCAAAAAACACCCAAAAATCAAAAAAATAACCCTAAAACGATAAAAAAACCATTAAAAAAATCATTTTGCCTTTTAAAGGCTAATTCTGTCATTTTAAACCCTATATCCATTCAAGATACCCACTTGCAATCAAAAAAACACAAAAAAACCTACAAAAATCGCAACACAAAACAAAAACCACAGCCCATTTCAAAACTGCAAAGCATTTTTGAAAATTCGCAAGAACTTCTAAAATAAGCCCTAGCTCTCATATTATCGCTATAAATCAAGCACAATCAAAAATACACGCCATGAAGAAAATTTTGCAGTTTTTAGCTCTAAAGTCTATTTTTGCCAAAAATCTTACACAATAACTCGATTATCAACAATGCTTAAAAACCTACAAAATAGATATTTTAAAAGCTTTTTACAAATCGCAAAATGTCGGTAAAACATTAGCATAATTTGCCTACAACAATAAGATTTAAACGCCTATATTTAGGCTATATTATTGCATTATGCTCATTGGCTCAACTTTTTACATTTTTTTCAAAAAAAGCAAAAGAGCCTAAAAATAAGGGTTTTAGCATAATAAGCCCTGAATATTGATATTTTATTTTTTTTATTACACTTTTTAGTATATTTTTTCAACAATAAAAATTAAATTAATATTAAAAACCCTATAAAATAGTATTTTAAACAAACTCTTTTTTGTAGTTAAGTTGTAATAAAGTTGCACTCAAGTTATAGTAAAAATAACATTAACTACATATTAACTACACTTTTACTTCAAAAAACATGCAAATTTTCACATTTTTGTAGTTAAAGTGTAGTGAAAGTGTAATAAAGTTGAACTCAAGTTGTAGTTATGTTGTAGTAAAAGTGTAGTGAAGTTGAAATAAAAATTACATAAACATAAACTATACTTGAAGTAAAGTTGTATCACATATTGAAACAAAATTACATATTGCTTGAAAACAACTTGTAATATATGTATTTTATTTAGTTGATTTGTAATTAACTCGCAATAGCTTATATTTTAACTCCAACAGGAAAAGTAATAGGCACTCCTATTGAAGGAGCGGTTGATTCTGACATACTTTTTGGACTATTGAAAGGTTTAGAAGATTATAAGAAAGGACAATTAGGTTTTTAGCGTGAAAAAAACATAGAAAAATTAATTTTAGAAGCCTATGAAGATAGTAAAACTAAATTTGACCATGTTACTACAGGGCATATCAGTCAATATTTGAAAAGAAAATATGATTTAAAAATCAATTGTAGTAAGGCATTAATAGAAGCAGGCTTTGATCTTGAAAAAGATGAAAACGAACCTTCTTTAGTTTATGTTAAAAAAGCTACCACAAGAAACAAGACTTCAAATCGTGATCAAATTCAAAACAAAGTTGAAGAGAAACCTTTGTTGTTTCAATTTGCCTATTTTCCAAATTTTCTAAATACACTCCAAGAGCTTTCCAATATAGCTCAAAAAGAATTTTGGGGAAACGGAAATAATATTTTATTTTCTTATCTATTTAAATATTTTGAGTTCATTTACGAAAATAAAAGCTATCCTGATATTATTACTTATAATAAAGACAAAACAAAGGCATGTTTCAATACAGGTTTGTATAGTACAGGTGTTTTTCCAATATTTGCATGCTTTGAAAAGCAGGAAAATGGAGGATATATTTTTAGAAAATTTTGTTCTAATGGAGATAGAGTTTTAGATGATTTAGAAATACCTAAATCTTTAAGCGATTATGATACATTCAAAAATGAAATCATTTTTGATAGTAAATTAGATTTTAGAGTAAATCATTTGCATCTTTTTGAGAGAAAAGAGCGATTACCTGAAATTGTGAAAAAACTAAATGATAGGTTCATAGGACACATTATTAATGGTGAATTGAAAATCATCAAAGATAATTATAATCTTCAAAAGATGATTATTCCTGCAGCTTATAAGCAAAGGGTAGTTTTATACATTCCTTTGAAACTTCAAGAAGAATCAGTTGATACGATAGTTGTAGTTGAAAAAGAAGAGGTAAAAAACGAACAGTATTACGCCGTGAGAACTATACTAAATCCGCATGATAATATTTACAAAACCGCAAGAGTTCTTTCAATAATTGAATCTGAATGGGTAAAAAACACTATTTGAAAGTGAAAACATTGATAAAATAGGCTTTTTAGATAAGTCTATTTTATCATGTAATTTTATTTCCAAAAAAAGAAATGGAAAGAAAGCTTGAAAAAAGTACTTACAAGTGTGAATAATAATATTTTTTGTAAAAATTTGATATGATTTAAGAATATTAATCCAATATTAGAGAAATTCATGCCAACAGAACAGACCGATCTTGAATATTTGTTTTCTAAAGAAAGATTAGAATCTTATAATAATATTTACGAACATTTTGATAATTTAAAAATGATTGCAAGTATAACAACAAAAATAGCAATACTTGAACTAGTATTAAGAAATTTACTAGATAAACATATGAAAGAAAAAGATTTAGAATGGTTAAGAAATTATAACGAAGAAAACATCAAACAAAAATAATTAAATTGCAAAACAAAGAAATATTAGATAACAATCAACTCATTTCAAGAATTTCTTCAGGAGATGTAATATTTATAATTAAGCTAGAACACTTAGAGGCAAAAATAATTAATTCTTCTAATATAAATTTTAAAAAATATTATGCACACAACAAAGAATATTACTTTCACTATGTAAATAATAAAAAATATAAAAATAGTTTTAGCAATATAGAAAAAGCAAATATTGTTCTTAACCTTTTACTCACAATCAGAAATAGAAGTTTTCACTGGGAAAATTTATATAAAACAAAAATAACAAATCAAAAGGCTTTAGCTCCTAGAATCACCACAAAATCACATAATACCTTTATAGGCGTTATGCCAAATAAAATCAATGCTTTTTTAAGTGATTTAATAGAGAGTTTTGAAAAAGATTTAAATAGCTACTTAAAATAATATTTAAGATGGGCGATCTCGATCCGCCCTTATAATGATTTTAAATTATATCATACAATTAAAAAATTGTCAATTTAGTTTATATTTAGTATTGCTCTAAAATGTTGATTGTATAATAACATAATATTTAGATTTTCGTTTTCAAGGAGTGTAAATGAGTGATACTATTATTTTAGGTATTTTATTAGAGAAGTACAATAATGCTAAATATAAAAAAGTCGGAAACTGTATTAAACTTCGTTATCAATATCACGATGTAAATGTGAATTTATATTTTGATGGTTATGATAAAAATTATCCTTCAACTTCTATAATATTAGCAATGGATAAATCTTACTATATTACTTCTTTTAATATGGATAATTTCGATGAAAAAAATCAATATTTAGATAAAATTCCAGATCCTATACTTAATCTTATTAAAGATGAGAATAACAAATTAACTTCATTTTATAATGAGATGAGAAAGCGTATCAAAGAAGATAATTTCCAAAACATTAGTTACAGCAGTGACATAGTGTTTAATAATACTATACAATATAATAAAAATAAAGAAAATGGTAATCCATTTTTTCATTATATTAGAGCAGTAGTAATGACACCTGAACATTTTAAAAAATTATTCCATAGTATGAATATTTCAAAAGAAATTCTCATGAAAATTCAACAAGCAGGATTTACCATTGTAACTACAAACGACCCCAATAAAAGAAAAAATTTTTATGAGAAACTAAAAAGTAAAGAAATTTTTATAGAAGTTTTACAATAGAACATATTAACGATAAAGACTTTGCAAGAACAAATAGCCGAAAGCCACACCTCTTTCGGTTAAGTGTTTTTTGTTACAATTGTATTAAGCTTAGACTAAGTGTGGTTTTTATAGAATTTTCAACGGTTTTTTAAGTGAGATAATCAACAAGCTTGATTATCTCGTTAATTAATTCTAAGACAAGAACTAAAAAATCAATGACTACTCATCATGTCTCCTTCTTATAACCGAAAGAGTAGCCATGCTTAATACGCTTTAATTATAGTATTTTTGAATGAATAAGTTTTAATGTTTTATATGAAAATTTGAGTGTTATCTCAATTCTTTCCTATAATTTGTTTTTTCTTCATCATTATGAAAAACCATTGTTTCAATACAATTTTCTTTACAAAATTGTTTTATTTCATAATTATTGTTTGTTTCATAGAATTTAACAAGATGGGTAAAAAACTCATTCATATCATTCTTAGCAATTGCCAAAATACCGAATCCATTTTCAATTAAAATTTTATTAGCAATTAGCATTGAAGTTCTTTTATTTCCATCAAAAAATAATTGACTTCTCATAAGATATAGCATCAAATCCAATGCTACTTCTTTTTTATTTTCATTTTTTAAAATTGTTTCTATATTTTTACTAACCTCATAATCAATAGGTAATTTTGGTTTAAAATTTGTTCCACTTATTTTAACATCAGCTGTTCTTAAAAATCCTAATTTATGAACCAAATCTCTGCCTACAATCCTATTAAAGTCCTGTATCAAACTCAAACTAACTTTTTCATTAATGGTATCAAACAAATAATTCCAAGCTCTTTTGAGATTTAAAATTATTGTTAAATCTTGTATTGTTTTATCAGGAACACTAAAGCCATCTATAATCATTTGAGTTTCAGGAAAAGTAACATTTACACCTTCTAAATTCGCGGATTTCCAAATAATATCTACAAGGTTTCTTTTTGCTAAAAATATATTTTCTTCTAAAGTTAAATTTCTCATTTTAAATCTTTTCTTCATAAAAATCCGCCTTGAGTTTTAACTCTTGGCGGAAATAACCCTAAAGGCTTAACTATGAAACGACATAGTAAGCGTTTTGTGAGATTATATCTAAACTTTAGGTTTTTTAAGTTTAAAATGGAAGTATTTTTAGCAAAACCGCAGGACAGAAAAGCCCCTTTAAACATACAAAGACAACAAGATTAAAAGAATTGCGTTCGGTTTATAAGTGATACTTAATAAAAAGTGTGTATAATACATACTCATAAGGATATTATAGTGAGTAAAAAAGATAAAATTATTAAAGATTTAAAAAATAATCCTAACAATGTGCCCTTTGAAACGCTTAAGATTTTATTAGAAAGCGAAGGTTATGAATGTTTTAATAAAGGCGGATTACATTATCAATTCAGAAAAGAAGAATGTGATCTTATTACTATTTCATTTAAACGCCCTATAAAGGCTATATATGTCAAAATGGTTTTAAAAGCTATAACAGGAGAATGAATGATGAAAGACTTAGATTACTATCTTAATCTACCTTATGAAATTATTATAAAAAAACTTGATGAAAAAGATGGCGGAGGATATTTTGCAAGATATAAAGATTTCCCTTATATTATGGGAGATGGTGAAAATGAAATAGAAGCCTTAAAAGATCTCAAAGAAGCATTTAAAGGAGCATTAGAAGTTATGCTTGAAAAAGGTGATTATATTAAAGAACCTATTGATAATGAAGCAAAAATTAGAATTAATATTACCTTGCCTAAAAGCTTAGTAGAGGCAATAGATACAATAAGCGATAATAGAAGCAAATTCTTAGCTGATCTTGCAAATAGTGCTATAAAATCTTATAAAATAAGCACCTAAAAATTGACATAGTTAAATAAAAAAAATCCGTTTCAAACTCCTAAAAAATAGGCATTTTATAGCAAAAAAACTTGCAAAAATTATTAAAATATGGTATAATTTTATTAAAAATATGATTAAGTTATAATTGAAAGGAATAAAGATGGATAAAGCAGTAAATATGAAATCACCAAAAATGAAATTAATAAATAAAATAGCAATAGGATTAGGAGTAGCAGTAATGTTTGCTTTGATATTATTAAGCTGTTTATTAATAAATATTTATAATATAGGCATTAAACATATAATTTTAAGTTTTATAATTAGTTTAGTGTGTTTATTTTTAGTATTACTTTTAATAAACGCCACAAATAAACCGTTCAAAAAAACTTATCCTAAAAGAGACAACTGTTATGATACGCATTTCAAACAAAGCGGAATATCAAAATATTCAACCCTTTCGCTGTCTAATCCTTTTTATAACAATTTATATTCCAATGAAGATTAATTGAGAAATTAATCTCAATTAATCTTAGTGTATAGCAGGATCTCCTGCTTTTCCATCTATTAGATGATTGGCTTTTTTAATTTTTTCTCCAACTTCATTGTTTAAATTAGATTTGACTGCTACACCCTTAACTTCTTGACTATCTGGCATTATTGTAGTATTGCTTGTTCTTTTACTGCTTTTATTTACTTGATCTTGGTTTAAATTAGATTGAGTTAAAACACTTTTTTCTGATCCATCAACAGTTTTAAAATTCATACCTGCAGCGTGTGGCATAGTAGTATTATTTGGACTAACAATGCTTTGAGCGCCATATTGACTATTATACTGTGCAAGTTGTGCAGGATCATTCTTAATCATATCGGATACATAATTACCTGCTTTTGCAAAGTATTCATTTTGTTGAGCTGTATTAAGATTGCTAAAGTCTTTATTATCTCCAGCAGCAAGATCTCTTGCAACCACATTAAGTGTATTGTCAATATTATTAGCACTAACAGATTGAATACCTTGTTCTGTTTGGGTATAACTTTGAGCATATCCAACCATTTTTGAATAAGCTGTAGAATCGCCACCTGAAAGTGTATTACTCCAAAAAGAATCCATACCTTTTGCGGTAGATAGAGTTTTAAGAGAAGCTCTTTCCATTATTTCATTATATGCAGCTTTTTGAGCTTCTGAAAAAGTTTCAACATTTCCTATACCTCTTTTTGAACTTGCACTTGATTGAATTTCAGCACCATTTCCAAGAACGCTAAAACCTGCATGAGCAGAAGCTGCTAATGCAATTTCCGCCTTTTCTTCGCTAGTTAAATCAGTTCTATTTTGAATCTCTTTTCCAATATTATTTGCAAAAGCCTTCTTAAATGTTTCATCTCCTTTTTTCTATAAATCCTTTAGCTTCATTTAATGCACTTGCTCTACCGCTTTGACTCATACGTGAATACTGATCATTAAAATTTTTATTCCAAGCATCAGAATTTGCTTGAGATACGCTATTAACAGTTGTCATAGTTCCTGCGCTAAGTTTGGCGCCTGACATCATACCATCAACATTTGTTCCTGTCATATTTGCATTAGAGATTTCAGAATTCTTTGTATTATCGCTCATAACTGATTGAGTATTAAATTTAGTAACCACACCATCTATATTTCTTGCATATTGAAGCGATGCTACCCCTGCATTCATTGCCCAAACTTCATCTCCTCTAGGAGCAGCAATGCTAGTTTGTGTAGATAGAGCTTGCTGATTTGCAAAGCTTCCAGCAGCTCTTGAAGCACCTGTTAGAGCTTGAGATAATCCAGAAGCAAAAGTTATAAATCCTTGCTCACTTGCTTTAGCAATTGCATAAGCTAAAACAGGAGTACTCATTACAAGATAATTCATAAAATTTGATCTATTTGCTACTTCTTTAAATATAAGCATGTTATCTCCTAAGCTTAAAGCTGCTTTTCCACCTGTTATTACTTGTGCAACTTTCATAAGATTGTAATCATTTAGATAATTAATGATACAAAGTATAGGAGTCCAAAGCACTATCCAAATACACAGAGTAAAAAACATCTTAATATGTGCGTAAGAGCCAAACACAATAGAAAGCAAAGCAACAAGCCAAGACAAACCTATGATAATAGCTGTTAAATAAGCTTTAGCTAAAGGCAAATAAGTTTGTGCCATGTGTCCTTGTGCTTGCATACTTGCGTAAAATTGCTGATCCGCATAAGCAGTATTTGCAGCCACAGAAGCAGGATTTAATCCTGCTGATTTAGCGGTATTAATGATTGCATCTTGAGAAGCAAGCATTATCATGGATTGCTGTAAATAAGATCTAGCACTTACAGCTTGTTCGTTATAGATTTGTGCAGCGCCTAAGAACTTTTGCTCATAATTTGTCATATCATCTACCATACCAAGCAAAGCAGCATGAATCTTCATAGCTTCATCTGTATCGTTTTGAATCATTTCAACGATTTGAGGACCTGCATCAGAACAAGGCACAACACTTTGTTCTTCAACATTATTATTATTTTTAAACAAAGGAGTAAGCTGAGAGCCATTGCCTATATTTGTGAAAAGATCTTGCATTAAATTATCAGAATTTTGAAAAAGATTTCTACCTTGTTGATCAAGTAAGATACCTACTGAAATACAGTTTCTAAAGTAAAAATCAATATTTTTTTGCAAAGTTGCATCAATAGCCGAAAGCTTTACGCTTGGTAAAGTACTCATCACTTGAAGTGAAAAACCTAAACCTGCGTTAGAAAAATTTGTAGATTGTGGAGTTGAAAAATGTTTTTCCATAGCTTCTAGGATAACCTTCTCAAATTGTGTCATTAATGCAAAGCTTTTTCCTATGCCTATAGGAATTTGAGAAATGACATAATCTTTACTTGTTACTTCATCGTGAATCATGAAGCGGTGATTATTGTCATTTGGCGCCCTTAAAAACATGTGCCACACTACAGCAAAAAGTATAAACATTTTTCCAAATTCAAACACAGGATTTGTTTGTCCATCCATTGCTTTTTTAATACTAAAAAGCAATAATGAAATAGCTAAGACTGCATTAACGATATAACTTGTTTCAGTGGTTATTCCTTTAACAGCTTGCATGATTTCATTCATTACATCGCCATAACCCCAAGTATAAATTAAATTGCTATTAGCTATTTCAGTTGCACCAAATAAAAATGAAGGTGCAAAAAACAAAGTGCTAAAGAATAACAAGTAAAATCTTTTCATGGATTATATTAAAGAAGCTAAAGAATTTGTTTGGTATAATTATAAAAGGTAGATGCCAAAGGCGGCTACCTTTGGCATTAATCATAACCTAGAAAGGCGGTGATTAAATTGCTAAACATTGTTCTAATAATTATACTCTTAATGCTTTGCTATGTCAAGGCTTCTTGAGTATCCCCTGCTTTTGCAGGGTTTAGAACAATCCCTTTGGCTTACCAAACAAACTTTTAACTAAACTTCTCTTCTTCTATTGAATTTCTATATTATTTTATATTTTTAATATTTGCACCAAATAAAAATGAAGGTGCAAAAAACAAAGTGCTAAGGAATAACAAGTAAAATCTTTTCATGGACTATATTAAAGAAGTTAAAGAGTTTGTTTGGTATAATTATAAAAGGGTGCAACGCCAAAGGGCTGCAACCCTTTAGCGTTAAATTTACCGCCCAGAAGGGAGGTGAGTTTTAATGCTCAAAATTGTTCTAATAATTATACTCTTAATGCTTTGCTATGTCAAGGCTTCTTGAGTATCCCCTGCTTTTGCAGGGTTTAGAACAATCCCTTTGACTTACCAAACAAACTTTTAACTAAGCCTATCTTCCTTTCTATTGATTTATTTTATTTTTTAGTTTATATTTTTCTTGCTTATGCTAAAAGATAAGATTCAATCATAAATAAAATGTATTAAGAAGCTAAAGAATTTGTTTGGTATAATTGCATTAAGGGTTTTGCCACAAGGCTGCAACCCTGTGGCATAATCACACCCTAGAAAGGGGGTGAACTATATGACACGACTCATACTTATAATTATACTACTTTGTATAATTACTGTCAAGGCTTATTAGCCTTGCCCCTTTGGGGGTGAGTTTCCCCTTGTGGCTTACCAAACAAACTTTTAACTAAATTTCTCTTCTTCTATTGAATTTCTATATTTTTTTATATTTTTTATTTGAACTAAATAATAAACTTAACAAGATTTAAATTTACCAAATCTACTATCTTTTTACTTCAATCTCACATTCATAATCATATTAGATAAAAAGATACTATCTTTATCAAAGTCTTTTGAGTTATATTCATTTTTTGATTGTATAGTTTGCATTAAAGTTGAAAGATTGTATAAACTTAAACTTTCTAATATATTTATGAGTTCTATCTTGCTTAAAGTATTAAAATCATTTAACAATCTAAGATAATTACTTATAATAGAAGAAGAATTTATATTATGAAATACAATTTTATTTTTTATATCTTTTTTAATAAAAAATTGATTATTTTTTATATAAAAATAATCTTTAAGATGATGATTGCTTAATATTTGATTGTAAAAACTTAAAAGACTTTCTTTGCTGTTTAAGTCTATAAAATTAAGATAAAAATTCTTTTCTTCTAAGGCTAATTTTAAAGCATTAAGATTAGTAAAAGAAGCATTAATATTTTCATTATTTTTTAAAGCATAAACGATATTTTCTTGTTCTTGTTTTTGGGTAATAGCATATTGTAATAAAGGATTTTTATAATGTGTATCGCTATTGATTAAAACATTGATATAAAAAGCTTCTTTGCTTTTTTGAGTTAATTGAAGCAAAGATAAAAGTGTAGAAGGGATATAAAAAGAATCAAGCTTTAAATTTAAATACTTATCATAAGTATTTATATAAGTTAATTCTTGAGTAAAATCCAAAGCTTGTTCTTTTAAATTTAAAAGCATTGTTCCACCTAATCCTAATAAAGCTAGATTTTTGAAATTCTCTAAAGCTTTTCTTTTTTCTAAATTGATTTGAAGTATTTTTTGCATTGTTTTTCCTTTCTTTTGTGGTTCACTCTTTTATATTATGCTCTTTAGCATAAGCTCTTATCTTAGCTCGAAGTTCTTGCGGAAAATTATATCTATAAATAGCAGGAATTCTTGGATCAAGGAGTTTGTCTAAATATCCTCTTTTATAAATCCATTCTAATCTTTCAGGTGTAAAATAATAAGGGGCATTAGGATAGCCTTGAGGTGGGGTTAGGGCTGCTAGTTTGGCGCTTAATACTAGGGTATCTTTGAATAAAGTAGCTTGTTGTTCACTCCAATCATTTGGAGTATCTACATCAAATCTTGTTACCATTCCATTTTCGTATCCATCCATAGCATCATCAAATTTATTTCTACTTTCAGGAGTAGAATCTATATCTCTTGGATCTTTTAATTTGCCTTTTTTAATATCATTATATAAAGCCCAAATGATCCTGCCTTCTTCATCATAGGCAAAATCATATTTATTTAAATCAATCACCCAATCTACTCCCATAATCTCATCTATAAAAGGAAGCATACCAAATTCATCAGGCTGTATAGTTTTAGCTAAATCTTTTACTAATTTGGCCCTTAAAGGATTTTTATGTATCCCTGCCATACCTATACCTATTTCTAAAAGATTATCAGCATAATTATAAATTCCTCTTTTTATACCTAATTCTTCATATCCTCCACCTGTGAGTTGAATATATAAAATAAAACATTGTATCATTCTGGCATTAAAGCCATGATTTTTAGAACGCACAAAATATTCAGGTTTTCCTAGTATTCCTGCTGCTATACCCCATTCTTGTCTAAAAAGAGAAGATTTTAAGGTTTCTTTATTATTGTTAACTTCATCATAAATATAGGCGTATTCTTCATTGATTAAATATCCTTTTTCATCTACATTAGCATAAGCATCATAGGGTATATCTATAACAGTGCTTCTTATACCACTTCTTATAATTAGATATTTATATCTTTCTCTTTTAGTTTTTAAAGATTTATAATAAGCTTTTTCTGCTTTAGTCCAAGGAGCTATAGCTCCTTTGATAGGATCTTTTAAATATATACTTTGCCAATCTTTAAATTCAAGTAAAGTAGAACTTTGTCCTGTATAAAAGTTAGGATCTAGGTATTGGGGTTTATAGTCTTTGTAGGGGGAGTTTTTCATAATATGATAAGATTTAAAAACCGCTTTGGAATATTCTTCGGTATAGTTGCCTGTGGGCTTAATATTTTCTTTAAAGAGTATTTTATTGGTATCTTTTTCCACATCTAATGTTAATCCATTGGGTGTATAAATCTCATAAGTTTCGCTCATTGTTTATCCTTTCGTAATTTATCCCATATATAAACCATCTTCTATGATTATAGTAGTAGCTAATCTGCCTATGAAATTAGGCGGAGTTTTTGTTTCTGATGTGATATCAGTATTTGCACTTGCCTTGCTAGTGTTATTTTCTCTTTTGTCTATAGCTTTCAAGCTTTCTTTATTTTCATTTATCCCTATATACATAGCCTTAAGATTGTTTTGTCCTATGATATTGAGTTTTTCTAGTAATCTTCTGGTTTTATTTTTATCTTCTATATATCTTCCTGTTTTATCTTTACTTGTATTGTAAATTCCATTAGCAAAATCTTGTAAAATTTGTAAAGCTTCATTGTAAGC
>NZ_MJYF01000015.1:0-467 GCF_001763175.1 Campylobacter sp. BCW_4332
ATTACCATACCGAAGAAATAGATTTTGAAGCTTTAGCTAATGAAAATATAGAAATACCAGAAGAATATAATTTTAATCATTTAATCCCTCCTATAGAGCTTTATAAAGAAATTATAGACGAGTATTGTGCTACAATGGATCCAAGAAAACTAGCTTCATTACAAAAACAAATTTCAGTTTTAACTCAAGAAAAACAAGATTTGCAAAACAAATTTCAAAACGAACTTAATTCTTTACCTGCAAAAAAACAACGTTTAGAATTAGCCAATCTAGAACAAGATTTAATTATTAAAAAATTAGAAAGTAAAAAACTTGCTAAATCTTTGGGTATAAAAATGAGTATAATAAATCCTAAAATTACTTTTATTCAAGCTAATTCAGCTAAAGCTCGTATACAAAACCATTTATCTTATAAACTAGGACAAACTTTGATAGAAAATTCAAAAAGTATATTAGGATATATAAGA
>NZ_MJYF01000016.1:0-29031 GCF_001763175.1 Campylobacter sp. BCW_4332
ACTTTCTAATTTTTTAATAATTAAATCTTGTTCTAGATTGGCTAATTCTAAACGTTGTTTTTTTGCAGGTAAAGAATTAAGTTCGTTTTGAAATTTGTTTTGCAAATCTTGTTTTTCTTGAGTTAAAACTGAAATTTGTTTTTGTAATGAAGCTAGTTTTCTTGGATCCATTGTAGCACAATACTCGTCTATAATTTCTTTATAAAGCTCTATAGGAGGGATTAAATGATTAAAATTATATTCTTCTGGTATTTCTATATTTTCATTAGCTAAAGCTTCAAAATCTATTTCTTCGGTATGGTAATTACCTTCAGGAGAAGCTAGAAAGAAAGAGATGATATCGCAATGATTAACTTTTTTCTTATAACCTCTCCAACCAACAGATGGATGAGATTCTTTAAACTGCGCATCACCACTTTTATTAAAAACTACAAAACTTTGATCATCAATAATAAAATTAGCATTAAAACCAACAAAATGATTTAAAAATGCATGTTCTTTATTTATACTTGTATTTTTATTTTTAAATTTAATATCGGAACAATATTTAGCGCATTCTCCGTTCCCATAATTTAATTTAATCCCTTCAAGTTCATAATTACTCCAAGTATGCATACCTATCAATGTATATTTATAAGCCCAAAAAGGAAATTGTAAACTATCGTTTTCATTAAGTCTATAAGTTATTTCATTAAACATTGAATTTTTCATAATAGTACATTGTAATTTCTTATTTAATTGATGCATTTCTTTTGGTGTGCAAATTTTAAATTCTGGATTATCGTTTTTAATACTTATTGGTTCCTTAAAATTAAATTTATCAATATTATCAACAATACATCTTCCAAACTCTTTCATAATCGAAGCTTGTTGATGAGGTGTATCAATCCTATTTCCAAATTCTTCCAAATTATTTTTTTCATAATAGATTTGCATGTCAATGAGATTAAAATTAAATTTTTGACATAAAAAGCGGTGTATATTATTGATTAGTTTATAAGCACCTAGTTGTATAGGGAGAATTAAAATTAATATTTTTTTATTTAGGAAATAAAGTTCTTGATAAAGCCAATAAATATCACGGTAGACAATTGACAGTGGTTTATTTTCTTCTTTGTAAAAACAAGGATCATTTATAAGATCGTTAATATTGCTTTCCATAATAATCAATTCAGCATTTGATATAATATTACTATTTCTAACTCTTTTGATTTCGTATAATTTTTGTATAGAAGAAGTTCCACCTAAGGCAAAATTATAAAATTCCAAATTACATGTTCTATTTTCATCTTGATTATATTTAATTATGCCTTCTCTTAATCCTTTCTGGAGTCCATTTACCATAACTGAATTACTTCCACCAAGTAAAACTACATTTTTACTGTTCATTTTTAAACCTTTCATAATCACTAGGTACACCAATATCTATAAAATAATTATCAAAAATTTCAGCTCTAGCCTTTAAATTTTTATAATTTTCTTGCAAAAATTCTTCAAAAGAAAATTTTTCTTGCAAAGCAAAATCCTTAAAAATATCTTTAGTTAAAAGATAAATTCCACCATTGATTAAACTTTGCTTTTTAAATATTTTTTCCTCAAAGGAAATCACAAAACCTTGCTCATTAACATTTACTGTGCCATATCTATCAAAATCATTCATTTGCTTTAAAGCAAGGCAAATTTTACTTTCATCTAGCTTTAATTTACTTAAATCTACGTCAAAAAAAGTATCGCCATTTAAAACATAAGCCTCGTTTTTTATAAATTTCAAAGCCTCTTTTATAGCTCCGCCTGTTCCTAGAGGCTCTTTTTCGATGCTGTATTTTATTTTTATGCCTAAAAACTCATCTTTAAAATACTCTTTTATCACTTCATATTTGTATGATACTGCTAAGATAACTTCTTTTATGCCTTGCTTTTTAAGATATTCAAAAATAAATTCTAAAAAAGGCTTATCATTTATCGGTGCCATAGGTTTTGGAATATCTTTTATAACGCTTTTAAGTCTTGTTCCCAAACCACCGCAAAGTATTATTGCTTGCAAGAAAAACCTTTACCGAAAAGCTCTTCTTCGATGATAGCACAAATAATATGCCCTATTAAAATATGCGCTTCTTGAATTCTTGGCGTGCAAGTTGAAGGCACTTTTATACAATAATCACAAAGCTCATTCATCGCTCCGCCACTAGCTCCGCTTAAGCCTATACTTATGATTCCTTTTTGCTTGCAAAGATCTAGAGCTTTTAAGATATTTTTACTATTTCCACTTGTAGAAATACCTATAAAAACATCTCCCTTAACTCCTTGAGCTTGTACTTGTCTAGCAAATAAATTTTCATAACCATAATCATTGCCAATAGCAGTTAATATACTCGTGTCCGTTGAAAGTGCAATACTTGCGATCCCTGGTCTATCAAAATAAAACTTACTTACAAATTCTCCTGCGATATGCTGTGCATCTGCTGCACTACCACCGTTTCCTGCTAATAAAGTTTTGTTACCATTTTTATAAGCTTTTATGACTTCTAATGAAACATTTTTAATAAGAGCTATTAAATTCTTATCTTTTAAAATTTGCTCTTTTACCAAAATCGATTCTTGAAAATGTTCTTTTATATAGGAATTTAAATTCTCCATGATTTAACCCCCTCTTTTGTAAATGAAAAATCTTGCACCCAGCCTTGTTCTTTTCTTAAAGCTTTGATTAAATTATATTTTTTAGTAGGATCTACGAAGAAAAACATAAATCCACCTGCTCCTGCTCCACTAGTTTTGCCACTATAAGCTCCATTATCTATGGCGAGTTTATAAATTCTTTCAAGCTCATCATTGCTAACGATTTCTGAGATGATTTTTTTTGACTGCCAAGACTTACCTAAAATTTGCGCCAAAGTATCAAAATCAGCTCTAAATAAAGCTTCTTTCATCTTTATAGCATCTTGCTTTATAGCATGCATTGCCTCTAAAGACTTTTCATCTCCAAGCTTTCCTTTTTTATGCTCTTCTATATCTTTTGCTTCTCTTGTAATATTTGTAAAATAAAGCACAGTTCTAGCTTCAAGCTCACTAGCTATCCAGTTTTTAATACGCAAAGGATTAACAATAACTCTTTTATTGTTATAAAATTCCATAAAATTAAAACCACCAAAAGTTGCAGCATATTGATCTTGTGCTCCACCTACTATACCTAAATCTTCTCTTTCTATCTCATAAGCAAGCTTAGCGATTTCATATTCCCCTAAAGGTAAATTAAGCCACTCTGCAAAAGCCTTTACAACCCCTACAACTAAGGTTGAGCTTCCACCTAGCCCACTACCACTTGGTACATCTGAGTATGTATGCAAAGAAAAACTTAAAGGTTTTTTTGTAAAATCTTTTACAATGCGATTGTAAATACTTTTGAAGATATCTAATTTTCCATCATTTTCTAAACACTCTTTACTTTCATACTCACAGTAAGAATTTGTATCAGGAGAATCAAAAATGATTTTTTCATCTTCTCTTTCGATCAAAGTGCAATGTATATATAAAGATATGGTTGCATTTAAAACATAACCTGTGTATTTATCACAATATAAATTTATATCAGTCCCCCCACCTGCTAAACCAAGACGAAGAGGAGTTTGTGTGCGTATGGTCTTCATCTATTTAATGGAATCCTTCCTTTTTTTATCTCATCTCTCCAATGATTTAACAAATCCTCAAACATTTTTCTAGCTGCAATTTCTGGCTTCCAGTTAATAAAACTTTTGATTTTTGTGTTATCAAACATTTGATAATCCGCATCAATAGGACGCAATCTTTGCTCATCTTGCTCTATTTTTATATCTTTTCTTGTAGAAAAAGATAAAAGAATTTCTATAACCTCGGGGAGCTTAAAAGCTTCTTCTCCTGCTATATTAAAAGCTTCCCCACAAGGAACTTTTCCTTTTTGGCTTTCTAATGAAAGTAGATAATAAGCCCTTATAGCATCGCGACAATCTTGAAAGGTTCTTACACTCGAAAGATTTCCAACCTTAACAACAGGCTCTTGATAACCCGCTTCAATTAAAGCAATTTGTTTTGCAACTGTACTTTCAAAAAACACATCAGAACGTCTTGGACCACTATGTGTTCCCATTCTTGTAACAAAGGTGCGAATGTTATAAGCTTCACCATAAAATCTTCCCAAATAATCAGCGCCGATTTTGCTTATACTATAAGGACTTGCACCGTGAAAGGTTGTTTCTTCATTAAGTTTAACACCTGCTTTTGCTTTACCATAAACTTCACTTGAAGAGCAGATATGCACTACAGGGTCATATCCATCTTTTGCCTTTAAAATTCTAATGTTTTCCAAAATATTTGCTGTGCCTATGATATTTGTTTGTAATGTTTCTATAGGAATTTCAAAAGAAGTTTTTGGATAAGATTGAGCTGCTAGGTGAAAAATCACATCAGGCCTTTGACTCTCGAAAAGTTTTTGAAGACTAGAGTAATCATTTAAATCTGCATAAAAAATACTGATTCCATCTTTTTTATTTATCCTATCGCTTAAATGATAGATATTGTCCATACTCTCTTGCCAACGCATCATACCTATAACATCATAGTCTGTGTTTTCTAGCAAGAAATCTGCCATTTGCGAGCCAACTTGCCCTGTAAATCCTGTGATTAATGCTGTTTTTTTCATAAACTATCCAATACTTTTTTAAATAAATTAATTTGATTACTAATACTAAATTGGTGATTACCCACAAAAAATCCTTTTTCATGAATATATTTTGCATTTTTTAATTCCCGATGAATTTCATAGTCAAAATACTTAATCACCTCATTTTGCGTAAAATCTCCAGTAGCTATAGGACGGTATTCTATATCATTTTCTTCTAGTTTTTTAATAATATCTTTTCTTTGCAATTTCGAATTTGGTTTAATTACCAATGAAAATCCAAACCACGAACTACTTCCGATTTCTTTTTGTGTAATAAATTCAGGGTGATTTTGAAAGTATTCACAAAATAACTTTGCATTTTCCCTACGATATTGTAAAAACATAGGTAATTTTTTAAGTTGTTCTATACCTATAGCCCCACTCATTTCCACAGGGCGCACATTATATCCTGGCAATACAAAACGAAATGATTCACTAAACCAATCATCGCTTTTATTTACTACTAAATTTTCTTTTGGAAGATTTCTAGTCCAACCATGCGCTCTTAAACATAATAATATATGATACAACTCCTCATCATCCGTAACAACAAAACCACCTTCCATTGTAGCCATATGATGAGAAAAGAATGTTGAAAAAGTTCCCATAATACCAAAAGTTCCAGCTTGCTTACCTTTATACTCTGCGCCCATTGATTCGCAATTGTCTTCAAGTAAAATAATATCTTTATCTTTTATCATAACTTTAATTGCATCAAAATCATTAGGATTTCCTAGTAAATTTACAATCATGATCATTTTTGTTTTATTGCTAATAGCACTACTTAAAGCATCTAGATCATAATTTAATGTCTCTAAATCTATATCTACAAATTTTAGCTTTAAGCCATACTGATAAAGCGGATAATAAGTAGTACTCCACGATACCGCAGGAACTATAACCTCATCTCCTCTTTTTAATCTGGGATTTTTTGTATAAAACAAAGCTGCAGTTGCAATTAAATTTGCAGTTGAACCCGAGCTTGTCATAACCGCATACTTAGAACCCACAAATTTAACAAAATCTTTTTCAAATTCAGCTACCTTTTTGCCCATAGTAAACATATCACTTTTGATAACATCTTGTATTGCTTGTAATTCTTTTTCATTCCAAGTTGATGAAGCTAGTGTATATTTCATTTACTCTCCTTTATTTAAATACCATTGATACATCATTTGAATTCCTTCTTCTAAGTCAATTTTATGTTTCCAGCCTAAATTTTGCAATCTTGAACTATCTAACATTCTATCCATTGTAGAATCTGGTTTTGAATTATTAAACACAATTTCACCCTTAAATCCAACAATATTTTTAATCAAAAAAGCAAGTTCTTTGATACTTAAAAATTCTCCACTTCCTACATTAAGATGCGGTTCATCAGATGAAACAATATCTTTAAAATCTATATTTATCATCACATAAATAGAAGCATCGGCTAAATCTTTTGCATGAATAAATTCTCTAATTACACTACCGCTACCCCAAATTTCTACGCTATCTTTACTTACACCAAATTTTTGTAAATATTCCATTGCTTGCTCTAGGGAATTCATTTGCAAATCCTTTAAAACCTCATCAATTTTATTTTCATCTAAAAGTTTTGCTAAATGAAATTTACGCAACAAAGCTGGTAAAACTTTTGCTTTTTGTAAATCAAACTCGGTTGTCTCTCCATACAAATTTGCAAGATACAAAGTTATAAAATTTGTTCCATATTGTAAGTTATAACTTTCACACATTTTTGTTCCTATAATTTTTGGCAAACCATATGCAACGGCTTTTAAATCTAGCTTTCCATCTAATAAATTCTCTTCTTTAATGGGATTTATAGCTTTTTGAGGGTAAGCCCAAGCAGAACCATAAAAAATTAGCTTTTTAACATTATTTTGATAAGATGAATGAATAATATTTGCTTGAAGTACACTATTTTCATAGATTACATCAGCTGGAGTAAAAAGCCCTAAAGTATCAAGCTTGGCAGCACATAAAAAAACATATTCTGGTTTTTCTTTTGCAAAAAAATCAGTCACAGCTTTTTGATCTACTAAATCTAATTCTTTTCTTGTTTTTACGATAATATTATTAAAACCCTCATCTATAAGTGTATTATAAAGAGTTTTTCCTAAAGTGCCACCATGCCCTGCTATATAAATTTTAGAATCTTTAAGCATTGCAAACCCTTTTTGTAGAATTTGCAAAATCATAAATATTATTTGTATAAAAAGATTGAATGTTTGAAAAGATAAAGTATTCAAAGCTTAATCCCCCCCCCCCATCTAATCGAGCTGTTATTATTATTCTGAGTTTCTTGATTATTTTTATACCATTCATACATCATTTGAATTCCTTTTTCTAAATCAATTTTATGTTTCCAACCTAAAGAATGAATTTTTGAGCAATCTGTAAATTTCTGCATTGCTCCATCTGGACGATTTGAATTAAAAACTAAATTTCCCTTAAATCCTACTATATTTTTGATTAATTCTGCTAATTCTTTAATAGTGATATTCTTATGTGGGCCTATATTTAAATGAGTGTTAATAATCTCAGTATTACCACCTTTTAAATCTTTAAAATCTATATTATTCATAATAAATAAACAAGCATTTGCTAAATCTTGACTATGTAAAAATTCTCTTGTCGGTTTTCCACTACCCCAAATTTCAACATTATTCTCATCTACACCAAATTTTTTTAAATAATTCTTAGCTTCTTCAATGGAATCAAATTTTAAATCATTTAATAAGTCCTCATATCGTTTTTCATTTAAAAGCTTCGCTAAATGCATTTTTCTTAAAATTCCAGGCAATACATGAGATTTTTCAAGATCAAATTTATCATTATTGCCATATAAATTTGTAGGAGTGATTGCTATAAAATTTGTATTGTATTGCAAATTGTAACTTTCACAAAGCATCAAGCCTGAAATTTTAGCGATTGCGTAAGGTTTGTTAGTATACTCAAGATCTCCACTTAACATTTGATCTTCACTAGTTGGTAATGTTGCATTTTTAGGATAAACTGTAGTTGAAGCTATGAAAAGTAGCTTTTTTACTTTATGCAAATAAGCATTATGAATAACATTGCACTCTATCATTAAATTTTGATAAATAAAATCAGCACGATAAAAAAGATGTGATGAAATACCTCCTATTCTTGCCGCAGCTAAAATAACATATTCTGGCTTTTCTCTCTCAAAAAAATCAACCACAGCCTTTTGGTTTGTTAAATCGAGCTCAAAGTGAGTTTTAAAAACAAGATTTTTATAACCTTGTTGCTTAAGTTCATTAAGTATAGCACTGCCCACAAGACCACTATGACCCGCTATGTAAATTTTAGAATCTTTTTGCATTACTCATTCCCACTCCCATTGAAAAATCTGGAACTTGTATAATTTTTAATTTTTACTATATTAAATTCTATTGCCATTATTTGCCTTTTTTATTTTTATATTCTTTTTTAAGTTTATATAAATCAAACCAAAATTTAATATATCCACCTTTATACCAATTCCTACTTGCTTGTATAAAAGACTTTCCTAGTCTATAAGTAAAACTTTCTTCTATAGTTTCAGAGTGACAATTATAATAATTTTTCGATATTAAATGTCTAGTGCGATACCGATGATGATACAAACAAACAAGAATTTTTATAGGTATTCCTAATATACCTATAAAAGTTTTAGAATTATGGATTAATATCACTCCTATTTTATAAGATAAATGACCACATGACTTATTAACCATATTATACAATTGACCTTTTTTAGAGTATTCTTCATATTTTAACAAAAAGTCAATACTGCTAGATAGTTTTTCTTCCAGCTCAATATTATTTTTTATTCTTTTGCAATCTGACTTCAATTCTTTAGTAAAATTTGGAGGTATAAAATCTACAAAATAAAAGTTCTTTATAGTATTAGATTCCAAACATATACAATTTATTTTCATTAAAGAACAAAATTGCTGCAAAAGATTATGAGCTGAATTAAAATTAGGAAAATTTTTAAAAAAATCTATGGATTTATTCAAAAAACCATATTTCCATAGTGATAAATAAATTTCCATTGCTCCTCTTCGTCCAGCAGCAAAATTATCGTTAAGTCCACCATATAAACTTTCATGGTGCTTTATCATAAGATCATTTATATATAATTTTTCAAGTTTATCGATTGAAAAATTTATATTATACTCTACATCAGGCCTAACTTTAATAATAAAATCGTATTGAAAATTATTTTCCGCTTCATACTGAACCAATGATTTTAATAATTGATAATTAGAATACCATATTTTCGAAGCATTAATAAATAAATTGTTTCTATCTAAAGGATATTTTTTTAAAAAATCTTCTTGATTTTCTATAATTACTCGTTTAATGTTATTTATATTTTCCAACCTTTCAGCATCGAGCCGAACGGAATATTCTTGATTTAATTTAGAAAAAACATTTGGAAAATATTGTTTTAAATTATTTTTATGCATAATTTCCTGAGGAATAGATTTTAATAATGTTTCATCTAATAATCTTTTAGCCCAATTTCCTCCTGCTCCATTTAAACCTGGCCACAAAAATTTTGAATCCCAAGTAAATAAAAAAACATCAACATCAAACTGAAAACTTTCTATCACTTTTTTTAAATTTAATTCCCACTCTACTCCTCTCATAGCACCACTTATACATAAAGCGATTTTTTTTGGAGATTTTAAATGTTGAGTATGAAAAGTATTAAAATTATAATTTAATAGAAATTTTTCATAATAAACTCTAGCACCGATAGTCATCTTTGTATGAAAATTTTCTTGTAAAATAGTTAATATATTTCTTACTTCATTGCAAAAAAAATCTTTATTTATACAAGAAAAATAATCAATAACTCGTTTAATAAAAAAAGATTGAAAAATTATAAAAAAACTATTTTTAACTACATAAGGTAATAATATTACAATAGATTCTTTTTTTAAACAAAAATTTAAAATCCATTGAGAAATTATATAATTGATACATAATGGAGTGTATTTTTCTTTTTTAATATAATCAATTATTTTTTCATCGTCAAGTGTTTTTATTTCAACTAAAAAATTATAAAACTCGCAAAAATTACCAAAATACATATCATTCCACCAATTTTGTTGTGGTGTATTTTTAAATAATAAAATTAATTCATCTACATTTCCAATCTGATATAAGAAATCTATATACTCTTTAGACTGTTGCTTAGCTAAATCCTCCTTGTAGATATCTTGAATTATATCAAAATTCCATTCTTCAAGTGCATTTTTAATATTTCCTTGCATTTTGTTTAACCTTATTAATATTACGAATTTGGAAGAAAAATTTAATTAATCCTCCTTTATACCAAGATTTACAAGCTTTTATAAACTTTTCTCCAAGTTGATATGTTGTGCTATTTTTTTCTATTATAGCTTCATCATAATCTGTATAATTTTTTAAAGGTAAAGATTTAAATTTAAAATCAACTGTTTTATGGACAATAAAAACAGCCCATAATATAAAAGGTAATTTAATGTAGCCAAAAAAAGAATTATATTTTATTAAAATCCTTCCTAATTTATAAGACAGATGATTATATATTATAAATTTAGCGGAATTAGAATAAATAACATTATCTTTATGATTTAACCCAATTTTTTTTCGCAATTGATAAAGCTGTAAATCTTTAATTTCAATATCTTGCTCTAAACAAATTAATTCCATATTTTGTTTTTTTATCGGAAGAGAATCTAAACTTTTTTGCAAGGATAATTTTTCTTCATTTAGAATTAAAATTTTTTGATTAAGAGCATCTAAATCTGATTTTTTAATATCAACAAACATATATTGATTGATTTGTTGCATTCCAGAACGCCAAGGCCTAAATTCATACTCCCATCTATACTTGATAAATATGTTATATATACTTTCATCCTCTAAATATGCCTTATGTGGATGCTTAACTAAGCCAAAATTACTAAACCATACTAAATCACCTTCATTTGGCATTCTAGAATCCAATAAGCCAAACCTAAAAGCATTGGATGAACAAAAATTTGTTTTAGGTGGCAAAGGAAACTCTCGAAATACGCCTTCCCAACCATTTTGCGGTTTTCGAACGGGATTATAAACCTTAATATACTCATCCAATCTTAAAGGTTTAAAAAACATAATATCAGGTCTTGTATACAAATGATAGTCGTACTTCACGCCACATTCTTTTTCATAATCCAATTTTAAAGAATTTACCTTTTCCAAAGTAACATACATTCCAGATTTATTGCCATCCGAAATAGGGGATTCTATAAGATATTTTTTTGGTTGATAAATTCCTATAATTTCTTCCAAATCATGAATTCCTATCTTTACACCTGTTAATCCTGGATACTTTAAATGAGAATGAGCACTTCCAGTATCAAATTGATCCCATGTGTGTAAAAATATATCTATTTTCCAACCATCTTGCTCATTTGCATCTATAATATTATCAAAAAAACTTTTATAAGTTTGTTCATAAGTTCTTAAAGCACCAAACAAATGAACTGCTAATTTTTTTTCCATGCAATACCTTTTTTTGTTTTTTCATAGATCTACTAATTTCATTAATTAAAAATAAAAGATTTGAATATTTTTCACATCTTTTTTTTATTTTCATTAAATCAAAACATATATTTTTGTAAATTTTACCCCTAAACAATAACAAAGTTACCAATAAATCATGTTGTATTTTAACTAAATTTTTATCTAAGTATTTTTCTACAATATCATAATGATCATAACGCAAATTTAAATGAATCCAATGAATTATCCAAGCCGTATTGCTAGCATCTTCAAGCATAGCTTTTTCTATAAACTGCAAGGATATTTTAAAATCTTTTTTTAGATCTAAAGATAATTGGTATAATCTAAAAAATGCCATGGATTTATACATAGAATCTAACTGCAATTTATTAATATTTTCTTCAATGATTTGATACTGCTTTTCTTTGGAAAAAATTTCATGAAATGAAATATCTTTTTTGATACCAGAGAAAAAAGAAGGACATTGAGAAAATGCAGATTTCTGCAAAGAAATTCCTGGAGTATAAATCAATTTTGCATAAGAAAGAAAATTCATTTCAAAAAACGCCCTTTCAGTAACATCTAAAAATTCAGAAGCAAACTGATCAGCTAAAATAATTTTTTCATTATTAAAATAATCAATTAATTTTTTGCTAGCAATAATATCTTGACTAAAAATCACAATTTTATAATCTTTAATTTTATTTTTTATAATTTCTATAGCAATTTCATATGGAAAATATTTATCTCCCACAAAAGCATATAAAGAAGCCTTTTTATATGTTGAAGAATAAACTATATCTGCACCTCTGATATGTATTGCTATAAATTCGCCCAATTTACTAGCAGTTTGTTCAGCATATTTAATTATATTTTGATATTTGTTTGAAAATTTTATTTTCTTGTAAATCTCTGCAAAATCTTTATAACATTGTTCTTCATTATAGCCTTCTATCCAATTACTTAATGCTCCACCTTCTATTCCTGGAGCATACCAACCCCATTTTTGCTCGAAAGGACCATTTTTTATATCATTAAAAGTTTTTTTCTCTTGATGAATTCCAAATCCATGATTGCTTGATATATCTTTACAATCATCAATGTAATATTTTTGTATAAATTCTTCACTAAATATATCACCAACTTTACCTAATGCAAATGGAATATGCTTTATAGAATTGAACATTTCATGTGTATTCCCTATCACATCTTCAATCTTTCCCCATTTAAAATAAAATGGCAAATTAGTTTTTTCGGATAACAATAACCCTGCCATCATCGCAAACAGTCTCATACCAAAGCCATCAGGCTTTGCCATAATGATACATGGAGACAATATACACCTGTCATTTTTATACCCTTCGAAACTAACTCCAAAAAGATAATTAAATTTTTCTAAAATAATATTATTATACTCGACAAAGTCAAAATTACAAGTTTGAATAGATTCTTTTAAATATTTTATCATAGCTTTTGACAAACTATCAATATCAGGATTTACCAATAATCCTCCACGTGAATTTAAAACCGATCTATTGCCTGTTATATTTGTTGCTATTATTGGTTTTTTTAACACCAGTGATTCGAGTAAAACCATAGGCTGCCCTTCATGCAATGAACTCAATATAAAACAATCAGCTTTTCTTAAATAAGGATAAGGATTATTTCTATTTCCAAGAAGATATACATTTTTAACATTATTTTTTAAAATATACAATTTTAAATCTTCTTTTAAAGGTCCATCGCCTAATATCATTAGCTTAATGTTATTAAATTCTGAGCTAATTTTTTGAAAAGCTTTAATAAGCATTAATTGATTTTTTTCTGGTGATAATCTAGCAATATTAATAAAAACTTTTCCACCATCATTAAAAATACTTTCATCTTCTAGATACTCTAAAACAAAACCACTTTTAAATAATATATTTTTATAATCTATAATATTATTCATAAAATCAAATTTATCACACTCTACTTGATAAGTATCAGATAAATTATCTCTATTTAAATCACTTAATTCTCTTGAAACAGAAAGAATGTGATCAAAATATTTATAAACATTAAAAATTTTTTCAAGATACGGGAATCTTACATCAAATTCGCCTTTCATATCATTGTGAAGATAAATAATCTTTTTTGCATTTGTTTTAGCATATGCAAATCTATAAACCCATAACTCCCCATAACCATCAAAACTAATCAAAGAATTAAATTTCGAATCCCCATATAAACATCTAAAATCACGTTCAAAGCATCTTGCAAAAATATTTTCTTGCTCTTGATTTGCTCGTTTATTTTTATAAACAGGATTACTTAGCAACCAATTTTCTTCTTGAGTTTGACTTAAAATATTAGGATTACCTAGAATATAAACCTTATCTCTTATTTGATTAATATATTTCATGCAAGTTGGACTTTGTCTAACTTGCCATGAATCAATAGCAACATAGACATTATACTCATTTAAATTTAAATAATTTAAAAAATTTACAAAAGATACACTCATGCCATTATTACCCAAACCTCCAGGGTAAATTAATAAATTTACTTTATTATTAAAATTTTTATATATTTTTTCATCTTTAAAATTATCAAAAAAGAAAAATTCAATAACTCTTTGCGTTGCAGCACCATCTTCATTTAATACAAACATATCTTTAATCTCTTGAGAAATTTTACATTTCTCAAGCATTAATGGATTTTTCAAAATTCCTAAAACTTCTTGAGGAGTTTTACAATAAACAGAATTTAACATTTCAACATCAAAATATAAGCCGTGTTGATTTTTGTATTCCTCATAGTCATAAATATAGTAAATAATTGGTCTATTTAAAACCATAAAATCAAATGCAATTGAAGAATAATCAGTTATTAATACATCAACTATTGATAAAAGCTCATTAGTATCTATATCTCTAGGAACACTTGGAATCCCATTATCTTTAAGTTTGTCTTCTAAATTATAATGACCTCTAAATACAACAACAAATCCAGATTTTTTAAATATTTCAAGATCTTTAATAAGTTTTTCAATATTTAACTCCGCATTTTCAAATGAATTGCGATATGTTGGTGCATACAATATAACCTTATCACCAATTTTAATATTTAGTCTTTCTCGTATTTGTTGTTTTTTAAAATTATTTATTTTTAAAGTAATATCAATTCTAGGATAACCGCTCTCATAAACTTTTCCTTGGAAAATATTTTCAATATCATGTTTTTGCATTAAAACTTCAGATGTATGCTTATTTGGAGATATAATATGGGTTGATTGTAAAAAGTCCTTCTGGGTAACTTCAAATTCCATGAAACCCCGTCTCATATCCTTTCCTAAATATTTCCATGGTGTTCCATGCCAAGTTGCCAAGTATTTTTGTTCAGGTTTTCTTATAAAAAATCTACAAAAAGATCCAGAATTAATCAAGTATTTTGCGCTTGCTAAATATTTAAAATATAATTTAGAAAAATATTTTACAAAAATAATTTTTTTATTTTGTCTAAATTCTAAAGGAATAGATTCGAAATCTTGTAATACCCATATATGGATAAAATTATCAAATCGGGGATCATTTAAAAGATGTAAAAAAATCGCATAGGGATTGCATGACATAAACTGTGCAGTATGTGTTTGATATAAGATAGCATTCTGTAAAATATCTTCATTTTCATAATAATCCAAATATATAACTTTTTGTCTAAAAAAATCATCTTTTAAAAAATTTAAATTTTGATCAAAAATATTATTATTAATTCTATTGATTTGAGCAAAGATTTTACATGCCTCTTTGTGATGATCTAGCTTCATTAAACAATTAGCTAATCTATAAAAATACTCTGCACGACAATAAGAGTCTCTTTTAAAAGCTTCTGTATAAAATATAGAAGCCTGTTCAATCTTGTTTTGCTTTTCTAAAACTACCCCCAATCTATAATGATACACAGAACAATGATAGTTATTTTCTATAGCCTTATGATAATACTTTTCAGAATTTTTCCAATCATAAAGCATTTCAAAACTAAAAGCTATTTTGTAAAATATTTTATCTAAATATACTATCTCTAGCTCTTGGATTTTGTTTAAATAAGCTACATTAGCTTCACTCCAATAACCCATTTTTTCATGAAAAACACCTATACCATATATATCAGATTCTAATTCTTCGTCAAATTTTATAGCATATCCATAAAATTTATTTGATAAAACTATATCTTTAATTTTCTCGCAACAAAAACCAAGCCTATAATACCATACAGATTCAATTGGTATCTTTTGTTTCTCTTGAATTAAAATGGACTCTTTGTAATATTTTACTGCATCGTTATATCTTTTCATAGCTTCACAAGCAATTGCTAAATCTCTTAAGAGAATGAAATTCTGTTCATTTCCATGATTTAACTCTTGCTTAAGTCTATCAACTTCTTTCCACCATAATTTTTGCTCTAAAAAAAAACCAAATTTTAAATGATTATAAACCTGTTTTAATTGTTTTCTCCAATTTGGAGTTTCTTTTAGAAAACATGCTTGCTCAAAAAAAACTTTGGCATCATTCCATTCTTTTAAATGAAAACAACACATTCCCGTTTTAAAATATGCTTTGGCATTATCTCTAAAATTGTTAGATGCTTTAATAAAATACTTTTTAGATGCTTGATATTTTTTTCTCTTATATAGTATAGAAGCGAATAAAAAATATAACCCAAACATACAATACTTCATTTTTTCTCCCTAATATTTATTTTTATTTTATACTTTTGTATTTTTTTTAAAGAACGATCTATAAAGATGTAACTTATATTCTTGTTCATTAAAAATTACCGCATTTGGAGTATCTAGAATATTATCAAAATTTTTTTTGGGGATTCTCCAATCGCCATAATTTTCACTTAAATAACAATCATATTCTTTAAAACCAAAATATTCTTTGCCTAAAAAATTATATTTAATTAAATCAAAAGTTGAGTTATACCATTTAACAGCAGATCCTAAATGATAATGCTTGCAACCATCTTTATAGTGAATAAAAATATCAATCAATATACCATTGATATGTTTAAGCTTAATCCCACCTTTCCATTTTGGATCATGAATATAGAAAGTACCATATTGCTCTAAAGCTATTTTTAATTCATTACTAAAATCTTCTTCCCAAACCCCAACATCAATATCATAATCATTTGATATAAAATTCTTTTCCCTAATACAACCTAAAAAAGTACCACTGACTAAAAAAAACTTTATATTTAATGAATCAAAAACACTGGATAAATCTTCCAAAGCTATCAAGGCATCATATTTTGAAAAGTATTTTTTTTTAGTATTTTTTAAAGAAAATTTTTCATGTAGCTTTAATGAATTTTTTAGATAATATTCAGCTATATCATAAGCTTCAATGCTAGCTGCGGCACTAGATATATATTTTTGAATTTCAATCTTTGTGCTAATATTTCTTTTTTTTTCTATGTATTTTAAATATAATTTTTCCATATTTTTAAGTTCTATTTTAGTATTAACCAACTTGCTCATTAACATCCATATTTTTAAACGATTAGATTCTTGTTGAATTTTTTCTAATTCATATAAAGCTTTGGTTTTATCGCCCAATAAATATAATAATTGTATTTTAAGTAATTTACCATCTATATTTAAAGGATATTTTTCTAAAAATAAATCAATATAATTCAAAGCTTTTTTATACTCAGCATAAAAAAAATAAAATTCGGCTTGATAATAAAAAATCGTCTTCATGTTTACTTTAGATAAATAACTGCACAATTTTAAAAAAATAAAATGTCTACTTTTTTTCTGCATTAAATATATCAAAACCATATGCAACAGAATCACATGCAAATACCCTTTTTTGCTTTCACGAAAGCTTTTGCGAAATATACCTTTTAAATTCATAATTTAATTCTCTCAATAATTTCTGTCGTTGAAATACTTGGAGTTCTTTCAAAATAAATTACATCACAAATATCATTAAAGCAATCAAATTTACCCTTCCAATCATCCCCCATAACTAAAATATTTGCTTGGTATTTTAAAAGATAATCTCTTTTTAATTCTAATGATTCTTCTAAAAATACACAAGACACGCATTTTAATGAAGATATTATATTTAATCTCTCTTGCTCGCTATATATAGGATAACGATGCTTTTTAGCAAAATTTAAAGAATCTGATGATACGCCAACAATTAATTTATCTCCAAGAGATGCAGCTCTTTCTAGAATCCTTAAATGACCATAATGAAACAAATCAAAAGTACCAAAAGTTATTACATTTTTCACTATACCCTCCCTATAGTATAAAGCTGGATAATCCCTACAACCCTTTCTTCTTTCCCTACTATAATTTCTTTGATTTTATATTTTAACATGATCTCCTCTGCTTCACTTGCCATAGCATCAGCATCAACTACTTTAGGATTTGTACTCATGATTTCTTTAGCCTTAAAATCAAATCTTGGCTTATCGCTTGTCTTTAAAGCACGACGCAAATCCCCATCAGTGATGATACCCACTAATTTTTCATTTTCAAGCACCACACAAAGCCCTAGTTTTCCACTAGTCATCACATCAACAAGATCGTTAAATTCGGTATCAGGATGCACTATAGGAAGGTTACTTGAAACCATAAGATCTTTTACCTTGGTTAAAAGCTTACGTCCCAAACTTCCTCCTGGATGAAAAAGAGCAAAATCATCAGGCTTGAAATTTCTTACCTTCATCAAAGCAGCCGCTAAAGCATCCCCCATAACCAAAGTTGCCGTTGTCGAAGACATAGGGGCAAGCTGCAAAGGACAAGCTTCCTTTTCTACGGCTATATTTAAAAATATATCGCCTTGCTTTACAAGGGTGGAATTTTTTTTACCACACATTACTATAAGTGGAATTTTGCGCTTTTTTATAGCAGGAATGATTTTTAAAATTTCTTCAGTTTCTCCTGAATTTGAAATAGCAATTAAAACATCTTCAGGAGTTAACATTCCAAGATCTCCATGCAAAGCCTCTCCTGGATGGATGAAAAAGCTTGGTGTTCCTGTGCTTGCTAAAGTAGCTGCTATCTTAGCACCTATATGACCTGATTTACCCATTCCACTAACTATACAACGCCCTTTGGTATTTAGTATTAAATTTATAGCTTGATTGAAATTTTCATCTAAATTTTTAGCCAAATCCAAAATAGCTTGTGCTTCTTTTTCAAAGACTTCTTTGGCTATTTCAAGAGTGTTCATTTTTAAACCTTAAAGATTAAGCACAACATTGGTTGCAATAGCAATCTGATAAAGAATTTGAGTCAACATTGAAAAAATTTGCAAATTCTCACTATCCACTTTTGGCAATACCAACACAGAATCGCCTGGTTTCATATCTATACCACTATGATATTTTTCAGCTTTTCCATTGCTTCGTATTACCAAAACTTTTGAAGTATCCGCTCTTTCTCCATAACCTCCTGCAAGATTGATATAATATCTTAAATCTTTTCCCTTATCATACACAAAAGCCCCAGGTAAAGAAACCTCGCCTTGAACTATGATGAGATTATTCTTACTTGGTACATTAATAGTATCGCCATCTTCTAAAATAACCGAATTATAAGACTTTGGATTATCAATGACAATTTGACCTTTAGGCTCTACTTGCTTAGCTCTTTGAATAAATTCTAAAATCGTTTTTGCTTGTTGAGCTCTTATAGCTGCGCCTTGAGCTGTAACAGAACTGCTAGTTAAAGCTAGAGTTTCAAGCTCTTTAAGCTGAGCATTGATAAGCTCTTTTTGAGTTCTAGCTACACTTTTTCTAAATACTTGCAAAGCTTGCATGTTTGATTGCGGATTAGCCTTGATTAGTTTAGAAATATCTTCTAAAGTCGTTCCTTTACCTACAACTAAAGTTTTTAAACCATTATGCTCGCCATTTACACTTATAGTTATATTTTCAGAAACATACTCAGGGTGAAATTCTACCTCATCTCCTGTTCTAAGTAAAACTTTTGAAAATTGCATTTTATTATAAGCACTAACATCAAGTTTATGATCTTCACCATAACTCTTTACGATAGCATTAGTCACGATAGGTTTAGCACCTGATACTCTAGCTAAGTCAGCTAAAGTTTTAATATCATTTGAAAGTTCAAAACGAAAAGGTCTTTGCACATCACCGTTAACAAAAGCGTAATTTTGAACATTTCCTACTAAGATAACATCTCCACTTCTAAAAGGAAAAAGATCCATTTGCCCCTTTAGTAAAAAATCATATAAATCGATATTTTTTATCACGCTATTATTGCGCAAAATTTGAATATCTCTAAAACTTCCATATTCTAAATTTATACCCCCTGCTTTATCAAGATACTGTATCACTGAATCCGAACTAAGTCCTTGGTAAAGTCCTGGAGCATTAACGCTTCCTGTTACAAAAACACTGACATTTTGATAAGCATTCATATCTGCATAAACAAAAACATTGCTTTTATAGATTTTATTAACACGTGCTTTTATAACACTTACAAGGGCGCTATTTTTCACACCTAGTAAATTTACAGCTCCTACTTTAGGGATAAAAATATTTCCTTGAGAATCCACCACTAAAACTTGCGAAAACTCAACAGCTCCCCAAATTTTAAGACTGATTTGATCACCAACTGCGATCTTATAATCTGGGTTATAAACTCTTTGATTGTAATTTTTAAAATTTCCATTAAAAAGATGAGCACCAAATACTAAAATTTGATGAATTTTTGTAAGATTATTTTCTTTATTTGCTATATCATAATTTGAGCTTAAATTTTGATCTATGCTAGTTGCAGCAGAACCTTGATCTTCCGGTGAAATGATTTGTGAAACATCCACGGCTCCAAAACATAAAATACAACTAAAAAATAAAATTAATATTTTTTTCATTTTAATACTTATGCTCCTCTATTATCATTTTAATAAATTTAACAATCCCAAAAATCAAAGATAATACAATAAATGCTGTTAAAATATCATAAATTCTTTCAGGATATTTTGCGCTTTCTGGAATATCTGGACTTTGAATGATGACAAGTTGTTTTATTTTTCTTAATGCTTCTATTCTAGCACTTTCATAAGCTTTTAAAGCTGCTTCATAAGCTTTTTGCGCAAAAGTAGCTTCTATAGTTAAATCCTGAAATTTAGCAGCCAAATCATTAAGCTTTTGAGAAGAATTGTTAGCTGAAATTTTAGATTTTTCCCTTAAAAGTTGTTTTTTGATTGCTTCAATTTCTGCTTTAAGTGCTACTACTTCAGGTGCTGCATCATTCATATAGCTTTGTAAAGTTAAAAGTTTAGCTTCTTTTTGAGCTAGATTAGCCTCAATTTGCGCAACCAAACTTGCTTTAGTTTCAGCTTGCTTTAAAGGATCAAAAACTCCGTATTTATTTTGAAAAGCAATCAAATCATTTTGTGCTTTTTGATATCGTTCTTTGTATTTTTGTACTTCATTTTCAGCAAAAGCCATTTGTTCTCTAGCTGCTTTATGAGAGATTTCATTGATAAATTTTTCGCTTTCTTGCATAATAGTTTGAGCAATCAAATGAGCTGATTTAGGTGTAAAACCCTCTACTTCTACCTGTAAAAGCTTAGTGGTTTCATCTGTATGCACCTTAACTCTTGCTTGGTAGTATTTAAGATAAGATTCTATTGAACTTGAATCCCAAATTTTAAAAGGCAAATCTATATGTTGTTCTTGATAAAGACTTTTAAGTTTGATTTTTTCATCCAAAATCTTTAGCATATCACTTGATTCTATATAACCTTTTAGATAATTTAAATCTTCGCTTGCCGTAGAAGTACTACTAAGCAAAGACAAAATTCCACTTGTTTGAGCGCTTTCTCCACTTGTTGATCTAACATCTAAAATCATCGTACTTACATATCTTGGCGCTGCAATTAATGTATAATAAATTACAACAAAAATCATTATAAACCAAACAATTTTAAAAGAATCAAATATGCTTAAATCTTTGATTTTTTCTAATAAAGTTTTATTTTCTTCCATTAAGCTTTTCCTTGATATACAGCTATTCCTTCATCTACATCATCATAAACCGTAATTTGTCCATTTTTCATATAAATTATTTTATCACACCATTCTTTAATTTCAGCTACATTATGAGATACCATAATCACTTTTGATTTGCTTAATCTTTCTCTATATAATTTCACACTTTTTTCCCTAAAAGCAGGATCTCCAACAGCTCCAGCCTCATCGATCAAATAATAATCAAAATCAAAGGCCATACTAAGTCCAAAAGCTATCCTAGCACTCATTCCCGAAGAATAAGTCTTCATAGGCTCATCAAAAAATTTTCCTATTTCAGCAAAATCTTCTACAAATTTTACTTTTTCTTGAAGTTCTTTACCCTTATAACCATATACTCTAGCTACAAATTTAGCATTATCTCTAGCAGTTAAAGAACCTTGAAAAGCTCCGTTTAAACCCAAAGGCCAAGATAATTTTTTATTAGTAATTATCTTGCCACTATCAGGAAGCTCTGCTCCGCTTAAAAGTCTCATGAGAGTAGACTTGCCTGCGCCATTATATCCCATTAAACCTATACTACAATTTTCAGGAAATTCGAAAGTAAAATTTTTAAAAACATAATGCCTTCCACCACTAAATAAAGGATAAGATTTTGTTAGATTAATTAACTTTATCATTCTTTTTTTGCCGCCGTTAGAGCTTGTCTATTATAGTAGTAAATAAAAAGCCCTATAAATAAAACAAGTAAAATCCAAAATATAGCATAAAAATAACTATATTCATCTTGCAAAGGATAATTCTCAAAAAAATTAAATCTTAAAAGCTCCATTATGTGAAGTAAAGGATTATAATAAAATATATCAAGTAAAGGACGAGGAGTTAACCAAGTGGGAAATATAATCCCAGAACTCCAATAAAATACTATACTAAAATAAGCTAATAAAGTTCTTAAAGGCTCTACAAAATGCCAAACAATAGCAAAACAAATCCCCAAAGTAAAAGCTGAACATATAAGCAAAAAAATACAAAATAAAACACCGAGTAAATGGATAGGAAATATATCAAGTCTAAAGAACCACCCTGCAAAAAAAAGCACAGTGATAAAAATCACAAAATAAATACAAAATTCAAGCAAAGTTCTAGCAATAAATACATGTATAGGCTTTACAGGTTTATAGGCAAATAAAGATAAATTTGCCCCTATTCCATTCATAAGTTGAGTAACTATACTTCTAAACATAAAAAAAGGCATAATGCCTGAAATCAAAAACATAAAAATAGAAATTCCCTCAGGCATAACTTGATGATGATATTCCCTAATAACAGTTCCTATAATAGTCACCAAAAGCACAACACTCATAGGCTCTCCAACTACCCATATATATCCAAGATACCTATTTTTTCCAAATCTAGTTTTTAACTCTCTAAAAAATAAAGCGTGAATTACATTGAACATTTATTTTCTATACCTAACAATTTACATAAACTATAATCATAACTCATTTTTTTAAACAAAATCATAAAAATTTATTTTTTACAAAACTCAAGTTTTTTACTAAGTCCTAAAGCATTGTTAGTAAATTTAAGCCAAAAAAGCCCTAAGGCATAAATTTTTGCACTTTTATCAAGTTTAGCAAAGGGGAATTTAGAAAAATAAATTTTCATTTGCTCCTTGTTTGCAATTTTAAACTCGGCCTTAGCTTGCACACCTTTTAAAAAGGCTATTTTACTTTCTTTGGCTATATTAAGTGCTATACTTGAATTTTCACTAGCTAATCTTATATGCTTAGTATCTTCATGAGAAGCGATAATAAAAGCTAAATTCTTCTCATCAAAAACATAAAAAGCACTAGCTGTATAAACACCTTTTTCATCAATCATAGCCCAAGATAAAAGCTGCTCATTTTTTATAAATTCTAAAATTCTTTCATCCATATTGTAAAAATTATACTAAAATATTTTTAAAAATAACCGATTATAATTTTATAAACTATAAATATAAGGGGAAGAAATGCAAATTGATGCTAGCAAAAACCAAAGTTTTTCGATGGAATATACAACAAAAAGTGGCAAACATTTAGCCTTATCTATGTATGACAATCAAAGCGTAAGTTATGCAAATAATGAAGAAGGTAAAACTCTTAATCTTAAACGTCAGTATGGCTTTAGCTTTACTTTTGAAGGCTCTAAGCTCACACAAAATGATCTTGATGAGATTAAAAATGCTATGAAAGAAGTTGAACCTATGATCAAAGACTTTTTAGCAAATTCTAAAGTCGGAAAGTTAAAACCAAAAGAAATTATAGAATCAGCTATGCAAATGGCAAATGTTTTACCAACACCAAATGATGAAAACCATCAAAATGCTATTATGAATAATTTTACAAATAAACTCAGTGATTTACTAAAACAAAATCAAACAGATGATAAAGATATCAATGCTTCTATGCTTGAAGATAGTAAAAAACTTCTTGATGAAGTTTTAGAACAAATGAAAAAACAACTTGAAAAACAACAAGAAAAAGCCAAGGAAAATCAAGATAAGACAGATGATAGTTTAAATCTTTACGCTTAAATCATATAATATTAAAAATTATCAAGGAGTTTTTAAATGACAAATATCGAAATTTTAGAAAATATGCTCAAACTCCAACAAAAACTCAACGATGAAACAAACGGCTTAAATTGGGAAAATGGCTACACCAAAGAAGGAAAACTGATCAGTTGGAGACGCTGTATTTATATGGAATGTGCAGAACTTATAGACTCTTTTGCATGGAAACATTGGAAAAATATTTCAAGTCCGACAAATTGGGAAAATGTGCGTATAGAGATTGTTGATATTTGGCATTTTATCTTAAGTCTTTTACTTGAAGAATATCGCGATAAAAACGGTAAAGATTTCAAAGCTATAGCTACAGAAGTCAATGCTGTAAGCGTGTTTCAAGATTTTTGCAAAGAAGAAGAACATCCTAATGAGAGTGATATTTATGGTATTTTAAATGATATAGAGCTTATTATCCACAAATGCAGTGGCTTTGGATTTAATCTTGGAGAATTGCTTTCAACCTATTTTACTTTAGCTATCAAATGCGGACTTAATCTTGAAATTCTTTATAAAACCTACATAGGTAAAAATGTTTTAAATATCTTTAGACAAAACAATGGTTACAAAGATGGTAGCTATAAAAAAACTTGGAATGGCAAAGAAGACAATGAAGTTTTAGCTCAAATTTTAGAACAAGAGCTTGATTTTGATACTATTTATAAAAAACTAGAAGAATGCTATAAAAAGGCATAATTTGGATATTTTAAAACTTGCGATCAAAGATTTTTTAAGTCTTAAATTTTTAAAATTTGCCTTAATTCCTTTGATTTTTAGCCTTGTACTTATGCTTTTTTTAGGAGTACTTGGCTTTTCGGCTTTGCTGGATTATTTTAATTCTTTATTTAGCTTTGGAGAGGATTCGTTTTGGGCGTGGTTTTATGCCCTTCATTTTGTGCAAATTTTAATCACCATCATAAGCTTTTTATTTTCAGGTTTTATTGTTGTTTTTGCTTCGGTTTTTTTAGCCCTTTTTATCACTTCTTTTCTCACTCCTTTTATCGCTAAAGAAATCAACCAAAAATATTACCATTATGATAATACAAATGAAGTTTCAACCCTAAAAACTATCTTTGAAATTTTTAAAATTTTTATAAAATTTATAGGGATTTTTTTACTTTGCACTTTGGCTTTATTTTTACCTTTTATCAATATTTTTGTATATTATTTTGCTTTTTATTATTTCTTTCACAAACTTTTAATGATTGATGTTACAAGCACGATTTTAGATAAAGAAAGTTTTAAAAATTTTCATTCTGATTTTTCGCCTTTAGAGTTTAAATTTAGCACTCTTTGTTTTTATCTACTCTCATCAGTGCCACTTTTAGGACTTTTTTTGCAAGTGTTTTTTGTGATTTTTCTCACACATTTAGGCTATCAAAGAATTTTAAAACTAGAGCTTAAGGCTTGAAATATCGATTTTATGATTATATAAATAAGCTCTTAAAAGTCTTGGAATTTTAGCTATTCTACACTCTTCTTTGAAATTTTTAGGTAATTTTTGACAAGTTTCGTACTCGAAAACAATAGCTTGTTCGTTTTTATATACAAGTGCTATTTTGCCACCTAAAACACAATCGCCCTTTAAAAGCTCTTTTCTTTGTGCCGTACTTAAAAGTAAACCTTTCATTTTCACCGCTCTAGCGATCAAGCTTTCATTTTTAGGGCAAATAAGAAGTCCTTGAATTTCTTTGATATTTTCAAAATCATAAAGTTTTTTCCTATCTTCATCAAGATAAAAAAAGCTTCTTTTTAAACCCTGATGAAATTCACTCACAAAGGCATTGGAGAAATTTTTTCTTATATAATTTCTAAAATATTTTTCATTTTCATTACTTTCATCATGAAAATAAAAAATATCTTTTTCTTTTAAAAAAGATGAAATTTCATCTTTACTTATAAAAAGCAAAGGGCGTAAAAGTGTATAATTTTGGCGTTTTTCACGCTCTTGCATACCTAAAATTTCAGCCAAACCTGCCCCACGAGAAAGTTGCATCAAAAACCATTCAAATTGATCATTTAAATGATGGGCTAAGATAAGATGATCATAATCTTGTTCAAGACAAATTTTTTCAAAAAAATCATAGCGAAAATCTCTAGCTTTTTTTTCAAAATTACTTTGAAATTTAGGAGCGTGTTTTATAAAAATTTTTTTATGAAATTTCAAAGCAAGTTCTTTAGCTTTTAACTCTTCTAAATCACTATTTTTTCTAGTTTTGTAATTTATCATCACAAGATCAAAGTCGATCTTTTCTCGCATTAGAAGATAAAAAAGCGCACTAGAATCACTTCCATAAGAAAAAGCGAGTAAATTTTTACCCCTTTTTAAAAGGGATAAAATTTCATCTTTAATTTGCATCTACTTTTCTTAAAGCCTTAGCAAGGAGCTTTTTATCAAGGTTTTGTAAAATTTCACATTCATAAATTTGCCCCATTTCTAAATTTCCACATTCGCTTTCATTGATAAGAATTTCCCCATCAATCTCTCTATCCCATCTTAAATCTTTAGCTGCGATGAAAAACTCTCCCTCACTACTTTCTCCCGTGCAAACTACCAAACGCTTTTGACCTACTTCTTTTTCAAAACTTTTTTCTATCACTTCATCAACAATTTTTTCTATGATTTTAAGTCTTTTATTGATCACTTTAAAAGGCACTTGCTCCATATCAAAAGCGGCCGTATCTTCTTCCTTAGAATACGCAAAAACGCTTATCCTATCAAAACCAAAGTCTTTAACAAACTCACAAAGCTCTTCAAAATCCGCCTCACTCTCACCTGGATGTCCTACGATAAAACCCGTGCGTAAAAAACTATTTGGCGCACTTTTCATTAAATTTAGCATTTCTTTAAGTCTTGTGCTATTTGCCCCACGCTTCATGATTTTAAGCATATTATCACTTATGTGCTGTAAAGGCATATCAAAATAATTTACAAAAATTTCAGAAGCTATAATGCGTTTGATCAAAGCTTCACTCGCACTCGTAGGATAAAGATATAAAATTCTAGCTGCTCTTATGCCTTTGATTTTTTCAACCTCATCGATTAAGCGTATAAGCCCATCTTTTTCACCCTTGTCAAACAAATAAGAACTCGTATCTTGTGCAATAAAAGAAAAATCCTTATAACCTCTAGCTACCAAATCTTTAAGCTCAGCTATAATGCTACTTATTTCGCGAGATTTTAACTTGCCTTTAAAACTTGGGATGGCACAAAAAGAGCATTTTTGATTACAACCTTCGGCGATTTTTATAAAAGCATGAGAATTTGAACCTGTGATAATGCGTTTGGAATTTTCACTCTGCAAATAAGTCGAATTTGAAAATAAATTTGTTTTTTTGAGTATCATTTCATCGATTCTTTCATAATCACCCACACCTGTGAAAAGATCAACCTCAGGAAGTTCTTTCATAAGTTCTTCTCGGTAACGCTGCATCAAACAACCCGTAACCACCAAAAGAGAATCTTTTTTTCTTTGTTCGTGCAAATCCAAAATCGCATTAATGCTTTCTTTTTTTGCGCTATCGATAAAACCACAGGTATTTACGATCAAAACATCGGCTTTACTTGGCTCATCGCAAAGTTCATAAGCACTAAGGCGTCCTAGCATGATCTCACTATCGACTAAATTTTTATTACAACCTAAAGACATAAGATAAAGTTTTGACATTTTTCTCGCTTTTTAAATTTTTTGATAAAATAATTTCTTAAAATCATATCAAAATAATAATTAGGAAAAATTTATGAATGAAAAAAATGTAGTTTTATTAGGCGAAAGTCATTTCGCATTTAAAAATGGGATAACTCAAGGAATTCTAGATACCGGATTTAAGTGTTTTAATCTATCTTTAGGCGGAACTCCAAGTTTACAAAATTTATATGAGTTAATCAGAAATAAAAAACTTTTAGAAAATGCGGATTTAATTATTACAGGATCAAATACTCATGATATTGCACAATATAATTCTATCGATTTATTTCCAAAAAGCTATCAAGTGATGAATTGGCTTTACAAAGAATTATATTTTTTAAAGAAAAAAATTATTTGTTTTATTGCTCCAACACCTCAAAAATAGTTGAATAAAAACTGTGTAAAATATGTAAATACACTCTATATAAAATTAGCAATTAAATACGGATTTAATGTAATTAACGCAAATAAAAACATTTAGAATCTTCATATAGCTTAATACAAAGAGATGAAGCTCATGATTTTGATTTTATAATGAGAGAACTTGGGAGAAATATAGCAAATAATATTGAAAATTTTTCTTTTCCAAAAAAATAAATATTATAAATGATAATCCACAATTTTATTTTTATCCAATTGAAAAAGCAATAAATTTAAATTTCGCTAATTTCAAATTCAAACAAAGTTGGTTATGCAGTGAAAAAGTTTATTGCATAAAAAGTAAAGAAATTATTAGTTTTAATAAAAATACTTTTAATCTAAATTTATTAGGAATTCATCTTTGGAATGATTCAGGTATTTGTGAAATTCAAATTAAAAATCCAAAAGATCAAATTTTCAATCGAAGTTTGGATTATAATTTCTCATACTTTTTTGACATATACGATAGACAATTTAAATTCACTAATAATACTAAAATTTTAAATAATGGGGTAAACAATATTAACCTCATCTCTTTCTTTCTAGCTTCTCCTGAAGGTAACTACCATACCGAAGAAATAGATTTTGAAGCTTTAGCTAATGAAAATATAATAATACCAAAAGAATATGATTTTAACCATCTTATACCTCCTATAGAGCTTTATAAAGAAATTATAGATGAGTATTGCGCTGTAATGGATCCAAGAAAATTAGCTCCTTTACAAAATCAAATCAAAGAAAAAGACAATATTATTTTTACTTTAACTCAAGAAAAACAAAATTTACTCAATGAAAAAAACAATCTTGAAAATAAACTCAACTCCATCCCTATTAAAAAACAACGTTTAGAATTAGCCAATCTAGAACAAGATTTAATTATTAAAAAATTAGAAAGTAAAAAACTTGCTAAATCTTTGGGTATAAAAATGAGTATAATAAATCCTAAAATTACTTTTATTCAAGCTAATTCAGCTAAAGCTCGTATACAAAACCATTTATCTTATAAACTAGGACAAACTTTGATAGAAAATTCAAAAAGTATATTAGGATATATAAGA
>NZ_MJYF01000017.1:0-1556 GCF_001763175.1 Campylobacter sp. BCW_4332
ACTTTCTAATTTTTTAATAATTAAATCTTGTTCTAGATTGGCTAATTCTAAACGTTGTTTTTTTGCAGGTAAAGAATTAAGTTCGTTTTGAAATTTGTTTTGCAAATCTTGTTTTTCTTGAGTTAAAACTGAAATTTGTTTTTGTAATGAAGCTAGTTTTCTTGGATCCATTGTAGCACAATACTCGTCTATAATTTCTTTATAAAGCTCTATAGGAGGGATTAAATGATTAAAATTATATTCTTCTGGTATTTCTATATTTTCATTAGCTAAAGCTTCAAAATCTATTTCTTCGGTATGGTAATCTTTCACAAGTAAGAAAGATATTATACCCACATAGCCTAAATATTTATTAACATTTGGCTTTTCACATGGAGCAACTTTTTTATCCATATCACCAACAAATCTACTATTGCTTGTTATTTTAGTAAATTCATCAATATCAATCATCTCACCAAAACGTTTTACTGCTGCACCAGGAAATAATATGGAATTTAATAAAATATTTTTATTTGCAATAGTTATAGCAGAAGGCAAAATAGTATTAAGATTGTCTGAAAAAACAGAATGGATTTTATAACCATAATATTTTTTAGAAAACTTTAGTTCGCAATCTTCAGTTAACTTTAGCAGTGTAGATTTTATACCTATAAAGCGATCGATATATTTATGTATACTAGGGTTTACTCCAAGCATTTCACTTACTTGACAAACTTCAAATTTTTTGCACTCTTTAAGATTATTAATCTCTTTTGGATATTTTAAAGTATGAAAATTTTTAGCAATATTACGACCAAACTCTTTTAATATAGACATAAATATATGAATACCATCAAAAGTTAAAAAATAAATTGTTTGACGCCTAAGTTTAGATAAATCAACTAAATTAAATCCATAAAATCCACTAAGTTTAGTATGCATACTATCTATAATTTGGTTTTTAATAATATCTTCTCGATGAGACCACAAGCAAATAACAACTTTTTTTTTAAACGAGTAAAGATACCTGTATGTATCATAAATATCCTGACAAGCAATATCAGTATCTAATCTAAAATCACCAGAATTACTTTCACAAATAATCAAATCTGCTTCTTCCAATAATTTCTTATTTTGGACATCGCAAATCCTCAACAAAACAAATGCTGTCGAAGATCCACCAATAGATAGGCTTGAAACATCCCATCCCTCTTCTCTAAATCCAGCAGGAATTCCTCTGCTCTGAGAATGGCTAGATCCTATAATCACAACCTTCATCTCAAACCTTTGTCAATAAGATTTCTTATGCTATTAAAATTTTCAAAATTTTCAGGAATTAAATCTTCAAAATCTAATTCTACTTGATAAAATTTTTCAATTTCTCCAACAAGGTTTATAATATCTAAACTATCAATCTTTCCACTACTAAATAAATCAATATCCAATTCACTGATATCACCTTTACCAATATTAATAAAAAATTGTTTGATTTCTTGCATATTTGCTCCTTTGGTTTTTTTGAAATTATAAAATATTTATTTAAACAAGTTCTTTTAAAACTTTCCTATCAATTTTAC
>NZ_MJYF01000018.1:0-3562 GCF_001763175.1 Campylobacter sp. BCW_4332
GAAATCTTAGCTCCTAAATTTTACAACAAATACAAAGATTTAGAAGTAGAGATTGATGATAAGGGCAATGTGCTTAGGTGGATAGGAGAGATTAATAGAGAGACAAAAAATATTAGCAAATAAAAAATGATATAATAATACTTTATATAAGGAATCTTTTATGTTTATAAGTTCTAAAACAGAGTTAATTCAAACTATTAAAAATTTAACAATCAACAATAAAGAAGTTAAACAGATTGATTTTATTTATCCTAATTTTTCTATTTTACACGCTATATTAAAAAATATTGATTTTCATCAAAGAAAAATGCTATCTAAAAATCAAATATTGGCTATGGAAATACTAGAAATTTTAAAACAAACTTGTGATAATCACAATAATATAGAAATAAATATCCATACCCTTAATGAGCTTGATGCTGGACAAAATGTAAATTTAAAAGATTTATCAAGCAGTGAAATTTGCACTAAAGTTTATTTAGAAGACTTAGAAGAAGAAATTCAAGACAAGAAACAAGGTAAAGATTTTAATCTTTTTTATCATACAGATAAAAATAATCTTTGTATCGAATTTATCAATACTTTAAAAGAACTAGCTAAAGATTCTGAAGATATAACAACCTTAGACGAGTTAATCGAAAACATTGATCCTGATGATATAAGCAGTGAGAAATTTGATGATTTTAAGAAAAAAGTTTTAGAAAAGATTGGAAATGTCATAGAATCGGATTTTTTCAAAAATAGCATAAGTCCCACTTTAAAAAATACTTATGAAAAATTTATCAATGAGTTGTTAGAACACATTAAAAAACTTGCCGAAGAAAAAGAATATGAAAAAATTAAAATCATACTAAGTGCTATAGCGGGTGTTGCAATAGCCACAGTGGTAGCTGTTCTTACAGGTGGGACAGGATTAGCTATTTTGGCTGCTGGTTTATTTTCTTTAATGGGTTCTGCAAGCGAGTATTATGAATTTGCTCAAAGAGATTATGGCACACTTTTAACGACTTTAGCCGCATTTTTAGCCACTAGATGTGCTATGTTTATTCATTATATTAATTCTCGCTTGTTATCTTGTGTTTTAATTATTAATAAAAAAGAAATTATTGATTTAAGTGGTTTTGGATTATATCTTGGAAGTGATGAAAGCAATATCGCTTCGAATTTGGCTTATAAAATCACTTTAAGCGAAGAAATAAAAAGCATTGAAAATATTTTTAGTGAAATCTTTTTAAACCCAGAACAAAAAGACAAGGGATATAAAAATACACCCAATGATTCAAAATCGAGCAATTTACCCGCTTTCATTTCAACGCAAAAATTATCTAATTTGTATTTAAAAAACAATGCTATTTTAAAGAATTTGCAAGAAGATATTAAACAATTTATTTATTTTTCCTATATAGAAAGTCCAAATTTTAACTCAAGTAAACTAGCTGAATTTTTCGCACAAAAAAATCAAAATGCACAAATAGATTTAAATACAACTAAAATGAGTAAAAATTATTTGATTATTTCAAATATCCCCAATAAATACAATGCAGGACTTAGTGAAAGTTTAACTCAAGAAATCGCCAACTATAATATACAAGATAAATACAGAAGAATTAAAAAAAATATTGATACTTCAAAAAAAACTTATGACAGCACAAGAGATTATAGCGAATATAGCATAGAAATGCCACAAGATGAAAATGAACCTTATATTTTACAATTAAGCCCTTTTGTGAAAATATCCAAAGAAGCTTATGAGAATAGTAAAAAAGCTTATGAAGATATGCAAAAGGTTTATAAATATTTAACAAATTTTGTTGCTACACCGCAGAAGCTACCAGAATTCGCAAAAACAGCTAAAGAAAAATTAGCAATATCAGAAAATGAGCCAATGATAGAAATAGTAAAAAAGACGGAAAATTTACGACATTGCGAACGAATAAACATTTTAGCTTATATTGACTACAATAAAAAAATAAATGATAAAAAATGGTTTCCTTATTTTTATATCAAAAAATTCTTTAAACAAAACGAAGCCAAAGAATCCATCATAGAAAAAGAAAAGAAGATAGCTCATCAATATTTAACTTTTTTGAAAAAAGAGTTTTTTGAAAAATCGGATAAATCTTCATTTGGGAACTATTCTTTAATGGAATGTTTATTTATTTCATTTGTCTTGTATCAAGCTAAGCTTATTTTTCCAAATATCAATTTGGATTTGAAAAAATATGGAGGCAGTAATTTTGTATATATAAAATACTTAGAGGAAACTTATGTTTTATGGACAGATGAATGTCCAATATATGTAAATAATGAGCCAACAAATATTACAGCATATGAAGTTGTATCGCAATTATTAAAAATACTTGACAAAAAAGATTATTCTTTTGTGGAAAATGATAATTCGATAACTATAGATGATTTTTTTAATGAATTATCAAAAGATTTAGATACAACAAATACATTAGATAAAAAAATAATCAAATTAAAGCAAATGTATCATTTAGATGAACAAAAATGCATTAAAGAATTTATGAATTTAGACGAAGAAACGCAACGAGCTTTTGTTGCATGGATGGATATAGAGAAACAAATATCAGATTTATCAAAGCTTTTGGAACAGATGTATGGAAAAGAATATTTAAATAAGGCAAAAGAACAAAAAACAACTGAAATATTTACTTATGCGATGTTAAAAATTTTATTAAGTGCTAGTCCTTTTATCAGCTTTACAGCTCAAATGTTGTGGGATTTTAATTTTTTAAAAACAATAGAATATGTTATTCAAGCTTGTATTAAAATAAACAAAGAAGGATTTAAAGAATTTTTTAAAGAACAGCTTGGTATTTTTGCACCTCCAAAAAAGAATAGTATATATCATATACACATAAAATCTAATTTAATAATAAAAGCACGCTTGCAGCAAATAGAAAAAGAATTAATTCATACTAAAATCCAAATGATTTTAGCACAAGAGATAAAATCCAATTTAATAATACAAAAAAATACATCCGGTTTAAATCTATTTATCACAAAGATAAAAGAATACTTTAATGAAAAACAAATTAAGATTTATTGGAGTGATAAATATATGAAACAATTATTTATATACTCTAATCAAGAAAGCAATATATCTAAAATTGCTCTTATGCATAGCATGGATATACAAACTCAAAAATATACTATTTATACTTATGCTAAGCTAAATAAACTTGACCTTGCTTCTATTGTGACTGGAGAATTTGTGGGTATTTTTTTAAATTATCTCTTTCCAACAAATTTTAAAGCCCTACAAGAACAATATGAAAGCATTGTTTATCAGCTTTACACCTTTAAAGATGATTCTCCTTTAGCGGTTATAAGAGATCATTTTGTAACTTATCCTTTTGCAATCAATTCGAAATTCATTAGCTTTGATTTAAAGAAAATTTTTTATGGCATAGATCTTTGCACAGGAGTTTTTGACACTCATTTTTCCTTTCATTATGAAATAGATCAAAAGCTTGAAGAAAATAAAGAATTTCTTTTAAAAAGACTTTTGTCTTATTTGATTATTGATGAGAAAAGA
>NZ_MJYF01000019.1:0-2693 GCF_001763175.1 Campylobacter sp. BCW_4332
ATAAAATCAATCTGTTTAACTTCTTTATTGTTGATTGTTAAATTTTTAATAGTTTGAATTAACTCTGTTTTAGAACTTATAAACATAAAAGATTCCTTATATAAAGTATTATTATATCATTTTTTATTTGCTAATATTTTTTGTCTCTCTATTAATCTCTCCTATCCACCTAAGCACATTGCCCTTATCATCAATCTCTACTTCTAAATCTTTGTATTTGTTGTAAAATTTAGGAGCTAAGATTTCTTGGAAGTATTTTGTGCCTTTTGGGGTTGTTGCTATCCAGATATTGTATTGTGACCAATATTGTGGTGTATCCCAAGAAGTGGGAGAAAACATTGTGCTACATCCATCTACAATAATATCATCATTCAAATTTCTTTCAAATCTTTCTTTATAAAAAAAATTATCTCTAAAATATATCCAAGCTTGATATTTATCTTCTTTATAATAAGATAAGTTTGAGGGATAATCTATTTTATTTCTATCTTCATCACAATAAGATCCAAAATCTATATAACCTGCTAGAAAAAGTTGCCCCAAGATATTAATATATTCACTTATATAGGTAGGTTTGGGTGTATTTAAAGAAGGAGTGTTGTTAAGACTATCAATATTATAAAATTGAATGATATTTGCATCTATTTCATGTCTTGCAAAAAATTCATCATCAATAAGTTTTAATAATAAATATTCAAATGCTAAGAGAATATCTGTTTTTGTTGTGTATCTTAAATATTCTAAAAGTAAATCCATTTCAGAAAAATATGGTTTATTATTTAATACTTTACTTAAATTTTCATAACTTTTATATCCTATATCATCTTTTTCTTTATAAGAAAAAATAGGATTACCCATTGCATATATTACTTTTATTCTTTTCACTTTTATTCCTATGGTTTAATATGAATAGTTTTATTGAGCTTTGGATTTTTGCCATAAATATTTATTGTTTCTCCCCCACTTCCAGAACCTGTTCTGTATATAATATCAATTCCATTATTCAATTTATATCTTATAAATTTTTCTTGCGTAATTTGTCCTGTTTTATGATTTTTTATAGGAATATATTTTTCTTCTAACTTTGTGGCATTTTTTATTAATTTTTGCCACAGTTCATCTAATTCTTTTTTATTTTTCAAAAGGCGAATATTCCCACTGCTACCTTTTTGTAGTTTTTCAATAATTTTCACTACTTCTTGTCGCGTTAAACCACTATTAAGTCTACTTGTAATTTTAAACATTGAATATAAACCTCTTAAAGCCGGAACAAATGTATAACTCACATCTTCCAAAGGTTTATCATTGAGTTCTAATTGACTAGGAAATACTATCTCAATAAACTCCCCACTGCCATCTTGTGTTTGTATTCTTATAACATTATCAGGGATGATTTCTTGAGCATTGTTTTCACTAGAACTTATATTATTGCTTTTTGTAGTGTTTGTGTATTTTGTGCCATTATTTATATTTACATCTTTATTTTTTGCTTTTATTTTGTTTTCACTAACCCCATTTACCACCACAAATTTACAAACATAAAACTCTTGTTTTCTATCTTCATCTTCTAAGATTTCATCTAGTCCTTGTGCGATTTGAAGTTTTAAATTTTGCATTTTTGCAGGAGCTAAAAAACTAAAATGATATTCGTTTAATTCTTTATTATCTTCTAAAGCATTTTTGATGATTTTATCATACTCATGTAGCTGTGTAAAATACCCTACTCCTAAATCTTTATTTTCAAATTCCTTATAAGCACTTTTATAAACTTTAGCAATGTTTTTTGGGATAATAAAATAAAGTTTGATTAAATTAGTATCAAAGCTAAGATTTAATTCTTTAAATTCATAATCTTTACTAAAGTCTTGTTTGAATTGATTAAGAATATTTATATCCTCTATATCTTTTAAATCTTTTAAATCTATATTAAATTCATTTAAAGCCTTATCTTGTTCTTTTTTTTCATTATTGATTAAAAGATTATAGATAGGTAAATTATCTTTTTGAAATCTATCACTTTTATAATGAAGTCTTATTATAGGCTCTTTTAACTCTATTTGATTTTTACTTTGTTCTCCTAAGCCCTCTTTAGGATCAAAGCTGTGATCAAATTTAAACTTAGTAGGAGTAAAGCTTACTTTTAAAGCAAAGCCTTTATCTGTTTTACAAGCTGAGATGAGTTCTTGTAAGATTGCAAATTCATTATTGACTTTCTTTTGAGATAAGGATCCTTTTACATTAACAACTTTAGTACAAGGAACACTTACACCTGCTATAGTATTAGGACAAGCTACTATACTAGAGTTTAATAAATCACTTTCTAGTATTATAGGAATGTTATTGTCTTTAAAAGTTTTTCCTTTGTTTGATTTAAGTATGACTTTACCTCCATGGATACATTCTAGGTTTTGATTTTCTAAAAGAGCATGAAGTTTAGCTATAGCTTGTTTTTTATCTACTTGTGTGGTTTTTTGTTCTTTTAAAGTGTTTGAAATTAAGTCTTTATACTCTAAGCTTTGTTTGCTTAAACATTCTAATTTAATATTTAAAGAATTTTCTATAATAGAATAATTAAGCAAACAAAGTTCATCATTTTTATAAAAGATGCTAAGTCTTCCTTTGCCACTGCTTTCATCTTTAGGAGAAAAATAATAACTAGGTGTATCTTGTTTTATAGTATTATCTTGATCTAA
>NZ_MJYF01000020.1:0-2405 GCF_001763175.1 Campylobacter sp. BCW_4332
ATAAAATCAATCTGTTTAACTTCTTTATTGTTGATTGTTAAATTTTTAATAGTTTGAATTAACTCTGTTTTAGAACTTATAAACATAAAAGATTCCTTATATAAAGTATTATTATATCATTTTTTATTTGCTAATATTTTTTGTCTCTCTATTAATCTCTCCTATCCACCTAAGCACATTGCCCTTATCATCAATCTCTACTTCTAAATCTTTGTATTTGTTGTAAAATTTAGGAGCTAAGATTTCATTAATTAGGATTTTTATAACTTTAAAAACTTCCTGTAATTCTTATTGCATCTTTTTAACTTTTTACATATTCTAGGTATTTGTTGTTGCTTGTTGCCTTTGTTGTGTCTATTTTTCACATAATTTCAGACGATATTCTTGTATAATCTGCTTGTTTTTAGAAATATATAAAAAATTATTAAAAATATTGTATTCATAAATACCATTTTTAAAAACATATCCTTTAAAATTCATATTTACATCACTAATAGACTTACCGTTTAGGACAATATATTTTCCATTATTTTTATTGACACCCACATATACAACTTTATCACAAGTTATATTACCCTCTGGACATAGATTTAAAATTTTTATCCAAAACTTTTCATTTTCATAGGTACATTGCTCTAGTGGAGTAAAATCCTCTTGCGCTAATAAATAAGTACTAAAAAATAAAAACAATAATATATTTTTAAAAATTACCATTTTTCATAACCTCCTTGAATGTAAAGCTTATATTCAGCATTTCTCCTATTAATTAGTCCTTGCATTACTTTATTTTGACTTTTGTTCCACGCCATCCAAGCTTCCTTTAATGTTTTGTAGCCTGTTTTCTCTCCATTGATGATTTTAACAACAGAAGAATTTTTAAAATTATCAATCCCTATATTAAAACATAATATAACCAAGGCATCAAATTCGTTCTGTGCTAAGGAAGAGTTTATTGAATTTTTTACAGCATTTTCAAAGGGTAACAAATCGCTTTTAAACAATTTATCCGCTTCTTGTAAAGTAATCCCATTTTTATACAAATCCCATTCATTTTGCCCTATAAGATGTCCATATCCGATAGTTGCACCTTTAACATATGAAGTAATTTCTTTTCCATTTTGATCATTATAAGGTTTGAGTCTTAGCTTCTCTATATTTTTTAAAAGATTTTGACCATCATTGCTTAGATGAGTGATTTTTTCTTGAGTATTGTTTTCACTAACCCCATTTACCACCACAAATTTACAAACATAAAACTCTTGTTTTCTATCTTCATCTTCTAAGATTTCATCTAGTCCTTGTGCGATTTGAAGTTTTAAATTTTGCATTTTTGCAGGAGCTAAAAAACTAAAATGATATTCGTTTAATTCTTTATTATCTTCTAAAGCATTTTTGATGATTTTATCATACTCATGTAGCTGTGTAAAATACCCTACTCCTAAATCTTTATTTTCAAATTCCTTATAAGCACTTTTATAAACTTTAGCAATGTTTTTTGGGATAATAAAATAAAGTTTGATTAAATTAGTATCAAAGCTAAGATTTAATTCTTTAAATTCATAATCTTTACTAAAGTCTTGTTTGAATTGATTAAGAATATTTATATCCTCTATATCTTTTAAATCTTTTAAATCTATATTAAATTCATTTAAAGCCTTATCTTGTTCTTTTTTTTCATTATTGATTAAAAGATTATAGATAGGTAAATTATCTTTTTGAAATCTATCACTTTTATAATGAAGTCTTATTATAGGCTCTTTTAACTCTATTTGATTTTTACTTTGTTCTCCTAAGCCCTCTTTAGGATCAAAGCTGTGATCAAATTTAAACTTAGTAGGAGTAAAGCTTACTTTTAAAGCAAAGCCTTTATCTGTTTTACAAGCTGAGATGAGTTCTTGTAAGATTGCAAATTCATTATTGACTTTCTTTTGAGATAAGGATCCTTTTACATTAACAACTTTAGTACAAGGAACACTTACACCTGCTATAGTATTAGGACAAGCTACTATACTAGAGTTTAATAAATCACTTTCTAGTATTATAGGAATGTTATTGTCTTTAAAAGTTTTTCCTTTGTTTGATTTAAGTATGACTTTACCTCCATGGATACATTCTAGGTTTTGATTTTCTAAAAGAGCATGAAGTTTAGCTATAGCTTGTTTTTTATCTACTTGTGTGGTTTTTTGTTCTTTTAAAGTGTTTGAAATTAAGTCTTTATACTCTAAGCTTTGTTTGCTTAAACATTCTAATTTAATATTTAAAGAATTTTCTATAATAGAATAATTAAGCAAACAAAGTTCATCATTTTTATAAAAGATGCTAAGTCTTCCTTTGCCACTGCTTTCATCTTTAGGAGAAAAATAATAACTAGGTGTATCTTGTTTTATAGTATTATCTTGATCTAA